>JAICSZ010000056.1 GCA_025936615.1 Pedococcus sp.
CATCTTCTCGGACTCGCTGCCGGGCAGGTAGCCCAGCTCCTGGCCGCCCACGGCGTACAGCGGTCGGAACACCACGACCTTGCGGTGCTGACGGCGCTCCATGACCGCCTCCAGGCCGGCGCACAGCGCCAGCGCCGACTTGCCCGTGCCGGCCCGGCCGCCGAGGCTGACGATCCCCACGTCGGGGTCGAGCAGCAGGTCGAGGGCGATGCGCTGCTCGGCGCTGCGTCCGTGCAGCCCGAAGGCGTCGCGGTCGCCGCGGACCAGCCGCACCTGCTTGTCGGCGCCGACCCGGCCCAGGCCGCTGCCACGCGGCGACAGCAGGACCAGACCGGTGTGGCAGGGCAGCTCCGCGGCGGCGGCGTGCTCGACGCGGCCGTTCTCGTAGAGGGCGTCCATCTCCTCGACGGTGACGTCCAGCTCGGTCATGCCGGTCCACCCCGAGTCGACGGCGAGCTCGGCGCGGTACTCCTCGGCGCGCAGCCCGACTGCCGAGGCCTTGACGCGCATCGGCAGGTCCTTGCTCACCACGGTGACGTCGTTGCCCTCGCCGGCGAGGTTCTTGCCCACAGCCAGGATGCGGGTGTCGTTGTCCCCCAACCGAAAGCCCGCGGGCAGTGAGCTCGGGTCGGTGTGGTTGAGCTCGACGCGCAGGGTGCCGCCGAGCTCGCCCAGCGGCACGGGTGCGTCCAGGCGTCCCTCGCGCACCCGGAGGTCGTCGAGCAGGCGCAGCGCCTTGCGGGCGAAGAACCCCAGCTCGGGGTGGTGCCGCTTGGCCTCCAGCTCGGTGACGACCACGACCGGGAGCACCACCTCGTGCTCCTCGAACCGGAACATGGCGCGTGGGTCGGACAGCAGGACCGAGGTGTCCAGCACGAACGTGCGGCGCGGGAGCGCCTTGGCCTTGCTCCTCGGACTCCTCGGGTTCGAGGCAGCGGACGTGCGACGGGTCTGGTCGGGTGTCGAGGCCAATGTCTCTCCTTGGCACAGCGCGCCGCTCGGCGCGGCGCGCCTACTCGCGAACGAGGTGCCGGGACCGGGCCCTCCCACCGCGGTGGGACCGGTGCCGGCCCTCCGCTCGGAGCACGTCTCGCTCCATGTGGTGGGCCTCCCGAACGCCGGGCGGGTGCCCTGCGTCACATCCGACGGTACGACCGGTCAGCGCCTCGACGGGGAACGTCTGCGGTGTGTCGCCGAGAGTTCACCCGGGTGTCCGATGCCGCCCTCAGGAGTTGGAATGCCGCGTGGCCGGCCGGGTGCGCGGACACCCCTCGCGCCGCCTCGCGGTCAGCGGCCGAAGCGCCGCTCGCGCTCGGCGTAGGAGCGCAGCGCGCGCAGGAAGTCGACGTGCCGGAAGTCGGGCCAGTAGGCCTCGCAGAAGTAGAACTCCGACTTGGCGCTCTGCCACAGCAGGAACCCGCCGAGCCGCTGTTCACCGGAGGTGCGGATCACCAGGTCGGGGTCGGGCTGGCCCTTGGTGTAGAGGTGCGCGTCGATCTCCTCGACGCTGACGTTCTCGGCGATGGTGTCCACGGGGATGCCGAGCGCCGACTGCTCGAGCAGCATCGCCCGCACCGCGTCCGCGATCTCGCGCCGACCGCCGTAGCCGACGGCCACGTTGACGTGCAGGCCTGACACGTCGCGCGTCGCCTCGGCGGAGTCCTTGAGGCTTCGGGCGGTCTCGACCGGCAGCAGGTCGAGCGCCCCGATCGGGTGCAACCGCCACCGGTGCTCGGCGGCCAGGTCGGCGACGGCCGTCTCGATGATCTGCAGGAGCGGCACGATCTCCTTGGGGCTTCGGCTGAGGTTGTCGGTCGACAACAGCCACAGGGTGACCACCTCGACCCCGGCTTCCTCGCACCAGTGCAACAGGTCCTTGATCTTGTCCGCACCGGCCTGGTGTCCGTCGCGGACCTCGAAGCCGTTCGCCCGCGCCCAGCGCCGGTTGCCGTCGAGCATGACGCCCACGTGCCGCGGGACGGCCTCGTTGCGCAGGCTCTTGGCGACCTGTCGCTCATAGGCGGCGTAGAGCAGGTCGCGCAACGCCACAGCTTGCCTCCCGTCGACCTGCCTGAATCGTCCCTGAGCGCCCCTCCCGCCGCCGGTGGCGCTTTTCCACGGTACTCCTGCCGCCCCCAACCCGCCTCGAACCCTCCTGCAAACACGTTCCAGCACGCCGCAGGCCCGGCCGGACCGGCCCGGTCGTCACCCGGCAGGATGGGCCCATGGTTGGCGGCCCCTCCTACTACGAGGTCACACGCGCCCGTGGTGGGACGACCGCAGTGGCGCCCACGCGGCACACGGCGGGCCCCTGGTCGCCCGACGCGCAGCACGGCGGTCCTCCTGCCGCACTGCTCGCGCGGGCCATCGAGGGCCTCGGCGACGGGTCGCGCACGGTGTCTCGGATCACCGTGGACCTCCTGGGCCCGGCCCCCTTGGCACCCCTGGAGGTGCGCGCGGCGGTGACCCGCCCAGGACGCACCGTCGAGCTCGTCGGGGCGGAGCTCGTCGACGACTCCGGGCGCGTCGTCATGCGCGCGTCCGCGTGGCGGGTCCCCCGCGGCGCTGGTGGCCTCGTCGCCGGGCTCCCCGAGGCTCCTCCCGGCCCGGACCACGGCCGCGAGCTGGACCTCCCGCCGGGCTGGCACCGGGGGTACCTCGACACGATCACCTGGCGATGGGTCGAAGGAGCGCTTGCCGAGCCGGGGCCGGCCACCGTGTGGATGCGGCCCGGTGTGCCGCTCGCCACAGGCGAGGAGCTCACGCCGCTTCAGCGGCTGCTCGTGTGCGTCGACTCCGCCTCGGGCGTCAGCTCTGCGCTCGACATCCGGCAGTGGCAGTTCATGAACACCGAGCTGACCGTGCACCTCGTGCGTGAGCTGCGGGGAGAGTGGGTCGGTCTGCGGGCTCGCACCGTGCTCGTCGGCGGCGCCTCGGGGCTGGCCCTGGCGGAGGTGTTCGACGAGGAGGGGTTCGTGGGGCACTCGGCGCAGGCCCTGTTGGTGCGACCGATCGAGGTTCCCACCGAACCTACTAGCGCGTAACTTACGCGACCGTAGGTTATGGTTGGTCCATGGCCCACACCACCGAGGCGCGCGCGGACAGCGCCGTCGAGACCGTCGTCGCCGTCGTCAAGCCGCGGATGCGCGGCTGGCTGCATGCCGGCATGGTCCCGCTGGCCCTCGCCGCCGGCATCGTCCTGATCGCGCTGGCGCCGACCACGCCCGCCCGCATCGCCGCCGCGGTCTACTCCGTGAGCGCCTGGCTGCTGTTCGGCACCTCCGCCGTCTACCACCGCGGCAAGTGGTCACCGCGGGTCGCCGGAGTCCTCAAGCGGTGCGACCACTCCAACATCTTCCTCATCATCGCCGGCACCTACACGCCGTTCGCGCTGCTGCTTCCGCACGACAAGGCACGCACCATGCTGCTCATCGTGTGGTCCGGCGCAGCCGCCGGCGTGCTGTTCCGGGTGCTCTGGGTCGGTGCGCCGCGCTGGCTCTACACACCGGTCTACGTCGCGCTCGGCTGGGTCGCCGTCTTCTACCTCGGCCCGCTGTTGAAGAACGGTGGCGTCGCCATCGTCACCCTGATCGCCGTCGGTGGCCTGCTGTACACGCTCGGCGCCGTCGTCTACGGCACCAAGCGCCCGAACCCCTCACCGCGGTGGTTCGGGTTCCACGAGATCTTCCACACGCTGACCGTGGCAGCCTTCGCCGTCCACTACGTGGCAGCCTCGATGTCGGTCTACGGCGCCGGCTCGCCGTCCTGACGGGTCGCCCCGTCCTGACCTGGCTCCTCGTCCTGAGCAGCATCTGCCTCCGGGGCGGGATCCGGGCCTGAGCCCTCGGGCCGCTCCCTCGGAGCAGCCGGCTGCTCGGGGTCAGCCTGCTCGCGGCCGTCCGGCTCCTGGCCCTTGGCCCCGGCCTCGTGCCGCCGCCGCTCCTCCTGCTGGGCCTCAGCCGCGCGCTGGGCCTCCTCGGCGCGGTAGGACATCCGCCGCATCCGGGCGTTCATGTTGCGCATCAGCAGGTAGAGCGCGACCGCGAGGACGAAGAACGCCACGAAGCCCCACATCCCCGGTGAGACCACGGTCGACGGCTCGTTCACGCCGTGGCCGCCTTCCGGGCGTCGTAGACCGGTTCCAGGTCCCCACGGGTCGCGAGCGCGTCGGCCTCCGGCACGTCCGCGATCCCCGCGAACAGGTCGTCCTCCACCGGCACCACCGGCACGTAGGACACCGCGGCCTCGTAGTCCTCGGTGGGCCAGACCCGCTTCTGCATGTCCATCGGCACCCGGAACCAGTGTCCGTCCGGGTCGATCTGGGTGGCGTGGGCGAGCAGCGCCCGGTCGCGCACCTCGAAGTAGTCCGAGCAGGGGACGCGAGTGGTGATGGCCCGCGTGTCGGCCTCCTCCCACCGGGCCAGCCACTCGGCATACGGGCTCTCCTGCCCCAGCTCGAGGAAGGCGTCGTGGAACGCGACGAAGCGCGCCCGGCTGTGCCCGTTGTAGTAGAGCTTCAGGGGCTGCCAGGGCGCACCTGCATGAGGGTATGCCGCAGGGTCACCGGCGGCCTCGAAGGCCGCCATCGACACGGTGTGGGTCATCACGTGGTCCGGGTGCGGGTAGCCGCCGTTCTCGTCGTAGGTGGTCATGACGTGCGGCCGGAACCGGCGGACCTCGCGCACCAGCGCCTCCGCCGTGACCTCGATCGGCTCGAGCGCGAAGCAGCCCTCCGGGAGCGGGGGCAGCGGGTCCCCCTCGGGCAGCCCGGAGTCGACGAAGCCGAGCCAGGTGTGGTCGACACCGAGCGCCTCCTGCGCCGCCTTCATCTCGTCGCGACGCACCTGGGCGAGGTCGCGCAGGATGTGCGCGTCGTGCTGGAGCTTCGGGTTCAGCACGTCGCCCCGCTCACCCCCCGTGCACGACACGACGAGGACGTCGACACCGTTCGCGGCGTACATCGCCGTCGTCGCCGCACCCTTGCTCGACTCGTCGTCGGGGTGCGCGTGCACCGCCATGAGCCGCAACCGGTCGCCCACCTGCTCAACCCTTCCAAGCCATCGCCGACAATGGGACGCCCGACATCCTCTCACCACCGAAGGGCGACCCATGCCGCTCCCCCGACCAGCACCCGGCACCGGCCGGTGGTGGGTCATCGGCACGCTCGGCGTGAGCGTCGGTGTCATCCTCGTGGTCTGGCTGGCGCTCGCGAACACGCTGGGCAAGGTCACCTGGACCGACACCGGGTACAAGGTGGTGGACGAACGCAGCGTGCGCGTCGAGTTCGACGTGCACCGCTCGCCCGGGCAGGCGGCGACCTGCACGGTGAGGGCGCTGGACCAGCGCTTCGGGGTGGTCGGCGCGCTCGAGGTCCAGGTGCCTGCCGGACCGCAGCGCACCGTCCACCAGGCGGTGACGGTCCGCACGACCTCGCGGGCCGTGACGGGCACCGTGCAGCGGTGCGACGCCGCCTGAGCCCCCTCCTGCCCGGACCATCCCGGCGCGGTGCACGGGGCGGGCCCGGACTTCGGAGCGTTTGGACCCTTTGCCCCCTTGCGGGGTATCGTGGTCCTTTCACCGATCGGTCTGGTCCCTGAAACGCGAACGTGCCGGGGACCGGGCCGTTGCTTTTAGCACCCGACCACCGGCGTCATCGCGCCGGCGGGATGCCCAACTAAGGAGTAGGACGTGAGCGAGACCGCGACCCCGACCGGGAGCTACCTGACCCAGGACGCCTTCGACCGACTGAAGGCCGAGCTGGACCAGCTCTCCGGTGAAGGCCGCACCGAGATCGCCAAGCGGATCGAGGCGGCGCGCGAGGAGGGTGACCTCAAGGAGAACGGCGGTTACCACGCCGCCAAGGAGGAGCAGGGCAAGATGGAGGCCCGGATCCGCCAGCTCGCCCAGCTGCTCGAGAACGCGACCGTCGGTGCGACCCCGCCGGACGACGGTGTCGTCGAGCCGGGAATGGTCGTGACCATCGACCTGCTCGGTGACGAGGAGACGTTCCTCATGGGCAGCCGTGAGATCGCCGACGGCTCGATGCAGGTCTACAGCGAGAAGTCCGCCCTCGGCGCCGCCATCAACGGCAAGACGATCGGCGACACGGTCTCCTACCAGGCTCCGAACGGCAAGACCTTCGAGGTGACCATCAAGGGCGCCAAGCCCTACCAGGCCTGACCACCTCGCACGACACGAGAGCCCGCCCCCCGGCAGCGTTGGGGCGGGCTCTCGTCCTGCGCGGGTCCCGGTTGGACGCTGTGGAGGTTACGGCGGCTCCGTCGTCAACCCTTGCAAATCATGGGTTGGCGCCGCGGTCAGGTCAGCCGAAGTTGAGCTTGTAGCCCTTGCCGCGCAGCGCGCGCAGCACCTCTTCGCAGTGCTCGCGTCCGCGCGTCTCGAGCTGCAGGCCGATCTCCACCTCGTCGACCGTGATCGCCGTCCCGGTGCGGATGTGCTCGACCTCGAGCACGTTGGCGTCGACGGCGGCGCAGTCCGCGAGCAGGTGCGCCAGGTTGCCCGGTCGGTCGGGGACGCGCACGCGGAACTGGAGGTAGCGGCCGGCCGCGGCCATGCCGTGCCGCAGGATCCGCAGCAGGAGGAGTGGGTCGATGTTGCCGCCCGACAGGACGGCGACCACCGGACCGTCGACATGCTGGCCGGCACGCTCCAGCAGGTGCGCCACTGCCGCACCCCCGGCCGGCTCGACCACGAGCTTGGCCCGCTCGAGCACGAACAGCAGGGCGCGGGACAACGCCTCCTCGCTCACCGTCTCGATGGCGTCCACGAGGTCGCGGACCAGCGCATAGGGGACGTCGCCGGGCATGCCCACGGCGATGCCGTCGGCCATGGTCTGCATGTTCTCGTAGGCCACCGGCTTGCCCGCAGCGAGGGACAGCGGGTAGGCCGCCGCCTGCTCGGCCTGCACCCCGATGATGCGCACGTCGGGACGAGCAGCCTTGACCGCCACCGAGATGCCCGCGAGCAGGCCACCGCCGCCAGTGCTCACGACGATCGTCCTGACGTCGGGGCACTGGTCGAGGATCTCCAGGCCGGCGGTGCCCTGGCCGGCCACGATGTCGCGGTGGTCGAACGGGTGGATCAGGACGGCCCCGGTCTCGGCCTCCCAGGCCCGTGCGCTGACCAGGCACTCGTCGATGGTCGTCCCGACCTGCTCGATCGTCGCGCCGTAGGCCTGCGTCGCGAGCAGCTTGGGCATCGGCGCACCGTGCGGCATGTACACCTTGACGTCGATGCCGAGCAGCTGGCCGGCCAGCGCCACGCCCTGCGCGTGGTTGCCCGCGCTCGCCGCGACCACACCCTTGGCCTTCTCGGCGTCGGACAACCCGGACATGCGGGTGTAGGCGCCACGGATCTTGAACGACCCGGCCCGCTGGAGGTTCTCGCACTTGAGGAACACCTCCGCGCCCACCCGCTCGGACAGCGCGCGGCTGTACTCCAGTGGGGTGGGGCGGACGACCCCGCTGAGCAGGTCCTGCGCAGCGCGGATGTCATCGAGGGTCACTGACAGCGTCGGTGGTGCCATGGCGAGCAGGCTACTGCTCGTCCGGCCGGTCCTGAGAGCGGCCGGACCGGCCTACTGCTGGGTGCGGCGGTTGAAGGCGCGCAGGGCCAGCGGCGCTGTGACGAGCGTGATGGCGGCACACCAGATGACCGTGGTGAGGACGGGGTGGTGCAGGGGCAGGGCAGCGGCGGCCGGGGCCGGCTCGGCATTGCCCCACAGCTCGCGGACGGCTTGGACGAGCGAGGAGATCGGGTTCCACTCGGCGATCGTGCGCAGCCACGACGGCATGTGCTCGGTGGGGGCGAACGTGTTGGCCAGGAACGTGATCGGGAACATCGTCGTGAACATGACGCCGTTGACGGCCTCGACCGACCGCATGGCCGACCCGACGAGGATGCCGATCCAGATCATGGCGAACCCCCACAGGAGCAGGAGCGCATAGGCCAGCACGGCGTCGACGAAGCCGCCGCGGATCCGCCAGCCCACCAGCAGGCCGGTCAGGGACATCACGAGGATGCCGATGCTGGAGTGCAGGAGGCTGGAGATGCTGCGGCCGACCAGGACGGCCGACTGCCGGATCGGCAGCGAGCGCATGCGGTCGACGATCCCCTTGTCGATGTCGGCGGTGAGGCCGACTGCCACGATGAAGGAGGCGAACGCGATCGTCTGCCCCATGATCCCGCCCATCAGCCACTCGCGGTAGCCCGCGGGCGAGCCCTGCACCGCGATCGACCCACCGAAGACGAAGGCGAACAACAGCACGAACATCACCGGTTGGACCGTGACGTCCATCAGCATCTCGGGCATCCGCTTGATGTGGATGAGGTTGCGCCGCACGATCGACAGCGACTGCCGCAGCAGACCGGTGGGGCGGATCTCGGGCCGCGCCAGCCCGCTGGCGGACGCGCGCACACTGGTGTCGGTGGTCATGATGCCTGCTCCTCGTCGGTCGGCTCGGTGGCATCCTCGGCACGGTGGCCGGTCAGGTGCAGGAACACGTCGTCCAGGCTCGGTCGCTTCAGCCCGAGGTCGTCGAGCTCGATCCGGCTGTCCTCGAACACAGCGGCGATCCGGGTCATGTCCCGCAGGCCCTCAGCTGGGGCGGTCAGCTGCCGGGCCGCCTCGTCGACGTGCACCTCGCTGACCCGCTGGCGAAGCATGTCGGCTGCCGTCTGGAGGTCCTCGGCCCGTGAGACGGTCAGCACCAGGCTGGCGCGACCGCTGCGGTCCTTGAGCTCGAGTGCCGTGCCCTCGGCGATGACCCGCCCGTGGTCGACCACGACGATGCGGTCGGCCTTCTGCACGGTCGCGAGGCGATGGGCGATCACCAGGGTGGTCGTCTTGTGCATGATCCGGTCGAGCGCCTGCTGGACCGCGCGCTCGCTCTCGGCGTCGAGCGCGCTGGTCGCCTCGTCGAGCAGCAGGACGGCGGGCCCGCACAGCAGCGCCCGGGCGACGGCGATGCGCTGGCGCTGGCCGCCCGACAGACGCACGCCGCGCGTGCCGAGATGGCTGTCGAAGCCCTGCGGCAGGGCCTCGATGAAGTCGAGCGCCGACGCAGCCTTCGCGGCGGCACGCACTTCTTCATCGCTGGCATCGGGGCGGCCATA
>JAICSZ010000416.1 GCA_025936615.1 Pedococcus sp.
ATGCTGATGTCGATGCTGATGCTCGCCAAGTGGACGGGCATCAAGTACGCCGAGGACCCGCAGGTGCAGCTGCTCCAGTCCAACGGCAAGCCGGTGCCGGACGGCTACGTCCAGGACACGATCATGGGCCAGGTCGCCAAGGCGGTCTTCGACGGCTTCCCGCCCGGTGTCCTGATCGTCTCGATCGTGGCCGGGGTGATCCTCATCCTCGCGGCCAACACCGCCTTCAACGGCTTCCCGGTGCTGGCCTCGATCCTCGCCAAGGACGCCTACCTGCCACGCCAGCTGCACACCCGCGGCGACCGGCTCGCGTTCTCCAACGGGATCCTGATCCTGGCCGGTGCCGCGGCGTTCCTCATCGTCATCTACGACGCCGAGGTCACCAAGCTGATCCAGCTCTACATCGTCGGCGTCTTCGTGTCCTTCACGCTCAGCCAGACCGGCATGATCCGGCACTGGAACCGGCACCTGCGGCTCGAGCGCGACGCCTCGGCGCGCGGGCGGATGAAGCGCTCCCGGGTGATCAACGCCGTCGGCGCGACGATGTCCGGTGTCGTGCTGTTCGTCGTGCTGCTCACCAAGTTCGTCCATGGTGCGGGCTACGCCATCGCCGCCATGGTGGTCATCTTCTTCGTGATGCTCGGCATCCACCGGCACTACGAGCGGGTGCGCGACGAGCTGCGGCTGCTCGACACCGACGTCGACGAGCAGCTCCTCCCGGCCCGCGTGCACGCGATCGTGCTGGTCTCCAAGATCCACAAGCCGACCCTGCGCGCCCTGGCCTACGCCCGCGCCACGCGCCCGAACCGGCTGGAGGCGATCACCGTCAACGTCGAGCCGGACGAGACGAAGGCGCTGCAGGAGGAGTGGGACCGGCGCGACATCCCCGTGCCGCTCAAGGCCCTGGACTCGCCGTACCGCGAGATCACCCGACCGGTGGTGGAGTACGTCAAGACGCTGCGCTCGGGGCACCCACGCGACGTGGTCGTCGTCTACATCCCCGAGTACGTCCTGGGCAAGTGGTACGAACAGCTGCTGCACAACCAGAGTGCGTTGCGGCTCAAGGGAAGACTGCTGTTCACGCCGGGCGTCATGGTCGCCAGCGTGCCCTGGCAGCTGGCCTCCTCGGAGGGCCAGGAGACGCGCTACGACGGCCCCACCGCGGGGTCCGTGCGGCTCGGCAAGTGAGCCAACCGGCAGCGACCGCGCCGCTCTCCGTGGGCGACCTCGTCGAGGTGGAGGTCGGAGCCGTTGCCCACGGCGGCCACTGCGTGGCGCGGCACGAGGGCCGCGTGCTGTTCGTGCGGCACACCCTGCCCGGGGAGCGGGTGGTGGCGCGGGTGACCGAGGCTCGCGAGGGGCAGCGCTTCGTCCGGGCCGACGCCGTCGAGGTGAGCATGCCCAGTCCGCACCGTGTCGAGGCGCCCTGCCCCTATGCCGCGCCGGGACTGTGCGGCGGCTGCGACTTCCAGCACGTGGACCTCGCCCACCAGCGTGAGCTCAAGGCAGCCGTGGTGCGCGAGCAGTTCTCGCGCCTCGCCGGGATGGACGTCGACGTGGCCGTGGAGGCGCTGCCGGGCGACGACCGCGGGCTCGGCTGGCGGACCCGCGTCGAGTTCGCCGTCGACGAGTCGGGCAGGGCAGGACTGCACCAGCACCGCTCCCACGAGGTAGTCCCACTCGACACCTGCCTCATCGCGCAGCCGCGGCTGCTCGCGACAGGGGTCCTCGGCCGCGACTGGTCGGGGGAGCGGGCGGTCGACGTCGTCGCACCGTCTGGCGGTGAGGCAGTCGTGGTCCCGGTGCAGTCGAGTGGGTCTGAGGTGCCGATGGTGACAGAACACGTTGCGGCACAAGGGTTCAGCGCTGACTTCAAGGTGTCCGCCCGTGGGTTCTGGCAGGTGCACCCGGCGGCACCGGCTGCCTTCATGGACACCGTCCTGGGTTGGTTGCAGCCGCGCGCGGGGGAGACCGCGCTGGACCTGTATGCCGGCGTCGGCCTGTTCGCTGCGGCCCTCGCCGAGGCCGTGGGCGAGACGGGGCGGGTCGTCGCGGTCGAGTCCGACGCTGGGGCGACGGTCGCCGCGGAAGGCAACCTCACGGCATACCCGTGGTCGCTCGTGGTCACGTCCCGCGTCGACGACGCGTTCGGGGTGCCGCGGCCGGCGCGCAAGGGACCGGCGCAGCGGCGCGCGACCCGGCAGCGCAAGCTGCGCCGCCACCCGCTGCTGCCACCCAGCGCCGACGTGGTCGTCCTCGACCCTCCGCGGACCGGGGCCGGTCGTGACGTCGTGGGTCAGGTCGTCGCCCTCCAGCCGCGTGCCGTGGTCTACGTCGCGTGCGACCCGGCTGCCCTGGCGCGTGACACGGCATACCTGCGCGACGGTGGTCTCACGCTGCGCGAGCTGCGCGCCCTCGACGCCTTCCCCATGACCCAGCACCTCGAGTGCATCGCCCTGTTCGAGCCCCGTGCATAGGATCGGAAACAGGACGAGCCCGACGTGATATCTTGATGTCAAGATAAATCGCGGACACCGTAGTCCGACGGATCGACCGAAGGAGCCAGGGACGTGGCAGCACAGGCCAGCACGAACAGCTTCAACGCCAAGGGCGAGCTGAAGGTCGGCGAGAAGACCTACGAGGTCTACCGGCTCTCGCAGGTCGA
>JAICSZ010000147.1 GCA_025936615.1 Pedococcus sp.
AGTCGAGCTTCTGGGTGCCGTGCTTGAGCCCACCGACGACGAAGGCCATCCCGAGGACCAGCAGCAGGTTCGCCAGACTCGAGCCGATGAGGGCGGCCTGCACCACGGCGACGAGCCCGGCCTTCAGTGCGAACAGCGCGATGAACAGCTCGGGGAGGTTCCCCAGCGCCGACTGCAGCACCCCTGTGGCCCCCGGCCCGAACCGGTCACCGAGCTGCTCCACCGATCTGCCGACGAGCGAGGCGAGGACCGTCACCGCGATGGCCGAGCACACGAACGGGATGACGTCGCCCGCGGAGATGAAGTGGGTCAGCCCGGCGAGCACCACGAACAGCACGCCTCCACCGAGCACGAGGTAGTCGGAGCGGATGAAGGTCGGCTGCGGGTGCGGTGCGGTCGCGGTGGACATGGCCCGCATCATGACAGCCCGGTATGCCGCTGGCACGCCAGAGCGGCGCGGAGTGGACCTCCGCGCCGCTGCTGGTTGGTGCCTGTTGCCGGTGCCGTGCGGGGGGCGCCTACGGCAGGTAGTACATCGGGTTGGGCAGCTTCACCGTGCCGTCGGCCCACCCGCCGATGAGGTCGCTGTACTGGTCGCCGTAGTTGGCGACGACGTCGTACCCGAGGTCCTTGACCACGTGCTTGCGCACGGTCGACTTGTACTCGATCGTCGAGCACTTCGGGTAGGCCACGCAGTCTGCCGCGGTCACGTAGGCCGGTGGGGTCTGCGCGCTCGTCCACTTCGTGAAGTACAGGTCGTCGGTGAAGCCCTGGTAGCCGACCTTCGCCAGGTTGGCCAGCGTGGCGGCCTTCTGGTCGTTGTTGCGCCCGGTCAGGCCGACAAGGGTGCAGCCAGCCCCTGCCGCGGCGTTGACGAAGTCGACCATGCCGGGCGTGGCCGGGAAGTTGCCCGGCTGGACCCAGTCACGGTCCTGCACGGCGGGGTCGAACACGAAGTGCATCGCGCCGACCTCCATGGTGTAGCCCCAGAGCGTGGTGTCGTCGGCGTCGAGCACGATCGCGGGGTTGCTGCCCCGCTCGGCACCGGTCCGGCACTTCTGCAGCAGGCGCTGTCGCTCCTGCCGCTGGATGCCGGCCATCTCGGAGATGTACGGCGAGGAGTCGGTCGAGGCGGCACCCGAGCCGGTCGGGTCGCCGTAGTAGGTGTAGACCGTCTTCTTCACCGAGTCGATGTTGGGGATCCCCTCACCGCCCTGGGTGAGCCCGGAGGAGCCGTCAGGCTTCATGGTGAAGTGGGTCCGCGGCGCCAGGTTTGGCTCGCGCAGCCCCGGCAGGTCCGGCGAGGGAAGGTAGTAGGTGGGATTGGGCAGCTTGACCCACCGGTCCGCGTAGCCGCCCTGCAGGTCAGACCACTGGTCGCCGAAGTTGCCGACGATGTCGTAGCCGAGGTCCTGCTCGATGTGCTTGCGGGTGCCCGCCTTGTACTCCACCGTCGTGCAGGTCGGCGCGGCGGCACAGGTCAGGTAGGCCGGCGGTGTGGTGCCGCTGTTGTACTTGGTGAAGTAGTTCTGCGTGGTGAAGGCGTCGCCGTACCACTTGGCCAGGTTCCCGACGGTGGCGGCCTTCTGGGAGTCACTGCGGCCGGTGAGCCCGAAGATGGTGTAGCCCATCGCCTCGGCGTCCTTGACGAAGTCGACCATCCCCGGCACGGCCGGGAACCGCTCCTCGTTGACCCAGGGCGCCTGGGCGGCCGGGGTGAAGACGAACTTCATGTCCCCGACCTCCATCTGGTAGGTCCAAAGCGTCGTGTCGTCGGCGTCGAACACGAGCGCCGGCTTGTGGCCGGAGCGCACCGACTTGGCGTACGCGCGGGCCAGCCAGGCCCGCTGCTCGTCGAGGATGGAGTGCATCTCGCGGACGTAGGGCGAGTCCGTCGGGTTGGCCTGTCCTGAACCGGACGGGTCGCCGTAGTAGGCGTAGATGGTCTTCTTGACCGAGTCGATGTTGGGGATGCCGTCCCCGTCGGCGCGCAGGCCGCTCGAGCCGTCGGGGGCCATCGTGAAGTGGGTGCGTGGCGCCAGCCGGCCCTGACCGTGGCTGCCGTGGGCGTCGGCAGGTGCGGCGGCGACGAGCGCGGAGGCGGCCAGGGCAAGCGTCGCCGTTCCGGCCACCACCCCCGTCCGGCGGATTGTGGTGGCCCTGCGGCCACCCCTCCTGGTGCTGACGGGGTTGGCCATGGGCGCACGCTCCTCGGGGTGTTCGGGCAGTGGTTGGCGGAGGCTATGGGGTGCACAGGCCGCCGCGGAAGTGACATTTGTCATGGGTGGCACACTCAGCTGGTGATCGAGCCTGATGTCCTACGCCCGATGGTGGAGGCCGACCTGCCGGCCGTGCTCGCGCTCAACCACGCGCACGTCGAGCTCCTCTCCCCCATGGACGAGGCGCGGCTGCGCCTCCTGATCGGCTGGGCGTGCCGCAGCGACGTCATCGTCTGCGATGGTCGGGTCGCCGGCTTCGTCCTGGTCTTCGCGCCCGGAACGGCGTACGACTCCCCCAACTACCGCTGGTTCACCTCCCGCTACGGCGAGCGGTTCCTCTACCTCGACAGGGTCGTCGTCGACGACCGGTACCGGCGGCGCGGCCTGGCCACCGCGGCATACGACCTCATCGAGGCAGGCGCCGCGGACCACGGGCGGCTCGTGCTCGAGGTGAACGTCGACCCTCCCAACGACGCCTCCCTGGCCTTCCACGGGACACGCGGCTACGAGGAGGTCGGCCGGCTCGGCGAGGACGGTCACGTCGTCGCCCTGATGGCCAAGGCACTGGGCTGTTCGGCCCACGGCACTCACACGAAAGCAGGAGGGGAAACCTGACTCCCCGAGGCTAGTGTGCGTTGGTGGGTTGAACGCGCCCGGCAGGGGCGGCGCGTCAGGGTGGAGACAGGAACAGGCAGTGGCTGGGGTCGGCAGGAGAGCCGGGCTCGCGGTGGTGTCGTTGGCGCTGGCCGTGGCCGTCGGGAACGCACCCGCTGCCCACGCCGCCGGCCCAGTCACACCAGCCACAGACAGCACATCGGCCACGACGAGCCCCACGGACGGCCCGACCTCTGGCTCGGGCACCTACACCGGCGCGGCCACCGCGACTCCCGGCACCGGTGGGGAGCAGACCCTCAGCCCCCAGGAGCTGGCCGGTCAGATCGCCGCCGCACAGGCGCTGACCAGCGACCTCACGACCTCCAACGCCGCCATCGCAGCGGCGATGACCAAGCTCGACCGGCTCGCGGTCCAGGCCAACACGCTGCTCCAGGAGTACGCCACCGCGCGGGACGAGGCACGCACCGCGCGCGCCGACGCCGACCGCGACGTCGCCCTGTTCCAGCGGCTCAGCACCCAGCTCGGTGAGGACCAGGACGCGCTGGGCCAGTGGGCCTACCAGGCCTACGCCGGCACCGGCGGCTCACTGAGCGACCTCAGCGCGCTGATCGACGCGCTGAGCAAGCCGCCCGAGGAGGCCAGCGACACCGCGGCCCAGCTGTCCTACCTCAGCGACCAGCGCACCCACACCTTCGAGCGGGTCCGCGACCACACCGCGTTGCAGCGCGAGGTCGCCGCCCGCGCCGTGGAGGCGAGCACCCGGGCCACCGAGGCGGCCCAGCGCGCGGCCGACGCCAAGGCCAAGCTCGACACCGTCATCGCCGACCAGAAGGTCCAGCTCGAGGCCACCCGCAAGCTGCACGAGGAGCAGGTCGCCAAGGCGGCACCGATCAGTGGGCTGCTGCTCGGCAGCGGCGACGCCACGGCTCTCGAGACGTCCCGGGCACTGCGCAAGGCCGTCGCCATCGCGGGCATCTCCCCCGACGGGTCGGTCAAGGCCTGCAGCACCAACGAGGCGCTCTACCCCAACGGCCAGGTCCCGGCGGCCGGGCTGTGCCCCCTGCTCGGCGACCCGTCACAGAGCCTGCGACCTGGGGCTGCAGCCGCCTTCAACGCGATGAGCCTGGCCTACCAGCGCGACACCGGTCAGCCCCTGTGCATCACCGACTCCTACCGCTCCTACGCAGAGCAGGTAGCCGTCAAGGCCACCCGCGGCATGTGGGCCGCCGCACCCGGCACGAGCGAGCACGGCAAGGGGCTCGCAGTCGACCTCTGCGGTGGGATCCAGAGCTTCGGCTCACCCGCACACCTGTGGATGAAGCAGAACGCCCCGCTCTACGGCTGGTTCCACCCGAACTGGGCCGAACCCAGCGGTGCCCTCCCGGAGCCGTGGCACTGGGAGTACGCCGGCTGAGCGCTCACGACGCTCCGGCCGACTGCGCTCCATTACCCATGACCGGGCCTGAGGCCTGTGCCACCCTTCACGCATGACGACACAGGCGGGGGCGCCGAGCGAGGCCTACGCGGACACCAAGCGCTACCACCGGCCCTGGTACTGGTACGACTGGGCGAACTCCGCGTTCGTGACCACGGTCGGAACCGTCCTGTTCGCGCCCTACCTGACGACGGTGGCCAAGAAGGCCGCCTGCCCCACGCTGGACGGCGAGGCGCGCTGCTCGACGGACCTGTTCGTCGTGCCCGCCGCCGCCCAGCTCCCGGGGTGGATCTGGAAGACCGCCCTCGCCCTCGCAGTGGCCGCCCTGGTGGTGCTCGTCCTCAACGTCGCCCAGCTGGTCAGGGGGCGTTCCGCCCCGCTCCCGTTCGGCCTCCCCCTCGCCGTGGCGGGCGCCGCGACCGTGCTGCTGGTCCTCACTGCCCCGCTGGACCCCGGCTCGGTCGCGTCCTACACCATCACCCTCGCCACGATCGTCTCAGCGGTCCTGCTCGTCATGGTCGGCGCAGTGGCCGACCGCTCGCCCCGGCCGGCACGGCTGCTCGGCGCCTTCGCCTGGACCGGCGCCCTGGCCGCCGCCCTCCTGTTCTTCCTCAACGGGTCCAACTGGCGCTTCGGCGCGGTCATGATGATCGTCGCCAACATCGCGCTCGGCTCCTCGCTCGTCGTCTACGACGCCATCCTGTGCCGGATCGCCCACCCCGACGAGCGCGACGCCGTCTCCTCCCGAGGGTGGGCGATGGGCTACCTCGGCGGCGGGCTGCTGCTTGCGCTCAACCTCGTCATCGTCTCGGCGCCGGGCCTGGTCGGCGTGGACAAGGGCACGGCGGTGCGGATCAGCCTGCTCTCCGCCGGGCTGTGGTGGGGCATCTTCACGATCATCCCGGTTCGCGGGCTGTGGGACCTGCGTGGCGCCGAGATCCGCAGTGTGGACGCCCCACGGGCCGGGACGGTCCGCGGCAGCTGGACCCAGCTGGGCCACACCTTCCGCGACCTGCGGGCCTTCCCGCAGACGATGATGTTCCTGCTGGCCTACCTGTTCTTCAACGACGGCATCCAGACGGTCATCTCCTCGAGCAGCCTCTACGGCGCCGAGCAGCTGAAGTTCGAGCAGGAGCAGCTGATCGCACTGATCCTGCTGGTCCAGTTCGTCGCGTTCGGCGGTGCACTGCTGTTCGGGCGCCTCGCCGGCCGATACGGCGCCTGGCGCACGATCCTGTACTCACTGGTCGCCTGGGGGCTCATCGTGGTGGGCGCCTACTTCCTCCCCGTGAAGGCATTCGTCCCCTTCATCGTCCTCGGCATCCTGATCGGGATCGTGCTCGGCGGCAGCCAGGCGCTCAGCAGGTCGCTGTTCAGCCAGCTGGTGCCGCGGGCGCGTGAGGCGGAGTTCTTCGGCTTCTACCAGGCGATGGAGCGCGGGACCTCGTGGTTCGGCACGCTGCTGTTCGGCCTGGTCCACCAGCTGAGCGACTCCTACCGGCCGGCCATCGTCGCACTCATCATCTTCTTCGTCCTCGGCTTCGTCCTGTTGCGCAAGGTGGACGTGCGCCAGGGCATCCGTGACGCCGGCAACGAGGTACCCGCCGTCGTGTGACCCGCGCCATGCGCAGCACGATGAGGTGATCTGCCTCACATGGGCCAACGCGCCGGCCGCGTGCATCGTCGGAACATTGGGTGGGTACTCGACGTTGTGTCGAGTGAATCCTGAGCCCTCCACCCGATCGGGCCGGGACCAAGCACGTTGGGAGTTACCCCTCATGGCAGAGCGCACCCTCCGGGGCAGCCGGCTCGTCTCGCACAGCTTCGAGACCGACGA
>JAICSZ010000393.1 GCA_025936615.1 Pedococcus sp.
CTCGGGGTTGTAGACGGCGAGGTTCGCGGTGCCGACGGGTCGCCGCTGGGCAAGCTCTCGGTGCGCGAGAGCGGCGCCGAGCAGGTCCTCGGGTGCCCGGGCCAGCAGGTCCTCGGTGGCGACGTGGCGGTAGTAGGCCCTCAGGAACTCCTCGACGCCCTCACCCCCGCCGTGCTCTGCGCGCTCCGCTGCGGAGTGCAACAGCTGCTGACGGGACTGCTCCAGCGTCGCTGACATGGCTGTCGTCTTCATCCTTCACGTGTCGGAACACCGGACGCACCACATCGTGCGCCTCGACCGAGACTATCGCTCGGGGATTGGCGCGGACACCGGGCTCCCGGCTCCCCTTGGGCGCTGTGACGAATGCTGCCCTGCGCCGTCGCTGTGGGTATCCCCACGGCCCGCGCGGAGCTTCTCACTACAGTGGATGTATGCCGCCTGCACCGGTCTCGCCCGAGCGTCTCCTCGCGCTCGGTGCGGCTCTTCGGCCCTTGCGCGAGTGCGCTGCCGAGGGTGCCGAGGAGGTCCTCGGGCACGTCCCCGAGGCTGGGGACCGGCCCACCCAGGCTGCGGTCGACGGGTTCCTCGACGTGGTGGCCGACCTGCTGCGCGGCATCGAGTCCTCGACCGGCGACCTGGCCGACCGCTTCCGCGTGGCCGCGCTCGCCCACGAGTCGACGGATCGCGACGTCACCCACCAGGTCGACGAGCACTTCCCCGCCGGCCGCGAGGCGCGGTGGTGACCCAGGTCGTGCACGGCGACCCCGCCTCGCTGTCCCAGACCGGCGGCGCGCTGCGCCAGCTGGCAACCCGGCTCCGGACCACCGGACGGACGGCGCACGCGGCCTTCGACGACGCTGCCGCTGACGACGCCGCCGGCGGACGACGGGACCGGGCGGTCACGGCCGCGCGTCGCCAGTACGACGCCGTGGACGCAGCTGCGGCTGCAGGGGCTGTGGAGCTCGACCGGGCCGGGGCGGCGGTGCAGGCACACGCCAGCGACCTGGCCGAGGCGCTGGCCCAGGCGCGGTCGATCGCCGCTCGTGCCGACGCAGCCGGGCTGCAGGTGGTCGAGGGGGTGTTGGTGCCCGCGTGGGGCGTGGCCGGGGTCGCGGACGGCTCGGCGGCACGGTCACGAGAGCAGGTCCAACAGCAGCTCCAGGGCGAGCTCGACCAGCTGGGGGTCCTGCTGGCCAGGCGCCGCAGCGCGCTCGTCGCCACGCTCGCCGGCTCGCGCGACCTGCTCGGGACGCACGCGGCGCGGCTACGCTGACGCAGCCAATGCAGTCCGTCCCCCGACCTGCAGACAGGAGAGACGCGTGAAGATCGCGAAGAGCATCGAGTACGCCGCCAGCCCCGAAGAGGTCTTCGCGGTGCTCACCGACCAGGCGTTCCAGGAGGCCAAGTGCGCTGCCACCGGGGCGATCCGTCACACCGCGACGGTGAGGACGGATGCTGACCGCACCGTCATCACGACCGAGCGGGTCCTCCCGACCAGCGGCATGCCCGACTTCGCCAAGAACATGGTGGGCGAGACCCTCAAGGTCACCGAGAGCCAGGACTGGGGTCCCGCGGACGGGGACGGCAGCCGTGAGGGCACGGTGTCCATGGCCGTCGCGGGCGTGCCCGTCGCCCTGAAGGGAACCCTCTCGCTCGCGCCGGGTGGCGCCGGCACCGTGGAGGCGATTGACGCCGACCTCAAGGCGTCCGTGCCACTCATCGGCGGCAAGATCGAGAAGGCCGCCGCCCCACCGGTGGAGGACGCCATCACCATCGAGCAGCGCGTCGCCCAGGAGTGGCTCGCGCGCGGCTGACCCAGCCACGCCGCATACTCCCTTTGCGTCTGCGGAGTTGCCCCGCTGGTGGGCAAACTCGCAGACGCAAGCAAGTCGTGTCAGCCCATGTGTGGGTACTCGTGCGCCTTCGGCGGGTTGAACGTCTCCTTGATCGAGCGCGCACTGGTCCAGCGCAAGAGGTTCTGCGCGGCGCCGGCCTTGTCGTTGGTGCCAGAGGCCCGGCCACCACCGAACGGCTGCTGCCCCACCACTGCGCCGGTCGGCTTGTCGTTGATGTAGAAGTTGCCGGCGGCGAAGCGCAGCCGCTTGGTGGCGTCGGCGATCGCCACCCGGTCCTGGGCGATGATCGATCCGGTCAGCCCGTAGGGGGCGAAGGACTCCATCTGGTCGAGCACCTTGTCGAACTGCCGGTCCGGGTAGACGTGCACCGACAGGATCGGGCCGAAGTACTCGGTCCTGAAGGACTCGTCGGCCGGGTCGTCGATCTCCAGCACCGTGGGCCGCACGAACCAGCCCTCTGCGTCGTCGTACTTGCCGCCCGCCACGACCTCGACGTCCGCCGACGCGTGCGCCCGGTCTATCGCCGCCGCGTGCTTGCGGAACGCGCGCTCGTCGATCACCGCACCCATGAAGTTGGACAGGTCGGTGACGTCGCCCTGCTTGAGGCCCTCGGTGATCGAGACCAGGTCGGCCTTGATCTTGCGCCACAGCGAGCGCGGCACGTAGGCGCGCGAGGCGGCCGAGCACTTCTGCCCCTGGTACTCGAACGCGCCACGGATCATCGCCGTCCGCAGCACATCCGGGTCGGCCGACGGGTGGGCCAGGATGAAGTCCTTGCCACCGGTCTCCCCGACGAGCCGCGGGTAGCTGCGGTAGCTGGTGAGGTTCGCCCCCACCTCCTGCCACAGGTGCTGGAAGGTCGGGGTCGAGCCGGTGAAGTGGATGCCCGCGAGGTCGGGGTCCGAGAGTGCGACCTTGGAGACGCTGAGGCCGTCGCCGGTGACCATGTTGATGACGCCGGGCGGCATCCCGGCCTCCTCGAGCAGCGCCATCGTCAGGTGGGCGGCCAGCTGCTGGGTCGGCGAGGGCTTCCAGACGACGGTGTTGCCCATGAGGGCGGGCGCGGTCGGCAGGTTGCCCGCGATCGC
>JAICSZ010000454.1 GCA_025936615.1 Pedococcus sp.
CCGGGGTGGCTGCTCGCCGGCGCCGGCTGGGTGCTCATGCTGGGCGTGGCCCTGGCGCCCGGGTTCGGGCGGGCGTGGGCGAACCTGTCGGTCGGGTGGTCGGTCGCGATGGGCGTCGCGCTCGTCGTGGTGGCAGCGGCGCTGGCCGACCTCGACGTCATCGAGCGCGCCGAGGCGCGCGAGCGCGAAGAGAGCCACGCGACCGCCCTGCGGTGACCTGTCGGCAGGTCAGTGGTGGTACTCGTGCATCACCGCGTGGCCCCTTCCGCGGCTGATCAGCCAGCGGTTCACCGGCACCGTGAGGACGAACGCGAGCGCCAGCGAGCCGGCCAGCGAGACCCAGAACAGCCAGCTGCCCAGGCCGGCGTCCATCGCCCCGGGCACGACCAGCATGACGGCGTTGTCGATGACCTCCATCACGCTGATCGACACCGTCTCTGCCGCGCCGACCACGGCCAGTGCCGCCGCGAACGGGACACCCGCGCGGAGCACCGGGCGGATGGCCAGCGAGTAGCCGAACACGAACGCCAGCGCGATCGACAGCACCACGGTCGCGAGGTTGTGCCAGCCAAGGGCTGTGCCGATGAGCATGCCGAGCACCTCACCGATGGCACAGCCGAGGAGGCAGTGGAGGGTGGCCGACCTGGCCTGGGACCAGAGGTTGTCCGCTGGTCCGGCGTGGCCGGCATGCTCGGGGTGGGGGGATGAGAGGTGCCGGTGAGTGCTCATAGCGGTGCCAACCATACCTCCCCCGGGTATGTTCCGATAGGTTGGTCCCATGGACTCGCCCACCCATGCAGACCTGCGCGTTGTCGTCGACGACCTCCTCCCCCGCATCGCGACCGTCCCCGACGGCGCGTGGGACCGGCCAGCACACCACCTGGAGTGGACCTGCCGCGAGACCATCGCCCACCTCATGGACGACTTCACTGCCTACGCCCTCCAGCTCTCCGGCGCCACCCCGCCCAGCCACGACTACGTCCGGCTCGTGGAGGCGGCGCAGCTGCGTCCCGAGGGACCCCACTTCCTGGTGCTGCCCGAGCCCGAGGCGGGCACGGCCGCCATCGTCGAGGCGCTCGACGCGACCGCCGGGCTGCTCGAGGCGGTCTGCGCGACCGCCCCGTCGGAGCGTCGCGGCTTCCACCCGCGCGGCACGGCCGACGCGAGCGGCTTCGCCGCCATGGGGATCACCGAGTGCGTGCTGCACGCCTTCGACGTGCTCACCGCCCTGGAGGTCCCGTATGCCGCGGAGCCGGGTGTCTGCGCCAAGGTCCTGGACCGATTGTTCCCCGGTGCCGAGCGCACCCAGGACGCGTGGCAGGACCTGCTCGCGGCCACCGGCCGCACCCCGCAGACCCGGGGCCGCAGCTGGCGCTGGGACTCCTCGGTCCGCGACTAGTCCCGCGTCACTCCTGGGGGGTGTTCTGGTACCGGATGTAGGCCGAGGAGTCCTTGCGCCACAGCAGGACCAGTGCCCACGCACCGAGCAGGAGCAGGGCCAGCGCAAAGACCCGGGCGAACGGCCCGGCCGTGGGCAGGGCGCCGGCGAAGAATCCGCCGACCGCGAGCGCGAACAGCACGCAGGCCACGATCCGCCCCCACTTCGACCCGCTCAGGGTCGCCCGTGACATCACGACCCAGAGCACGGCACTGACGACGGCGACCACCGTGGTGACGGTCAGGCTGACCTGCACCACCCGGTCGACGCCGGCGCCGGTCGCCAACAGCTCGCTGGCCCTCGCCTCGGCGACCACCGCCGCCCGCAGGTCGTCCCTGGTCAGGAAGGCGCGCACGATCTCGAGGAGGTTGAGGCCCGCCGCGAACTGCATGAGCCTGGCGCTGTCGACGATGGTCCGCGGCGGTCGCAGCGGCGTGGTGGGGCGCCAGACCGGGCGACTGGTGTCCGGCCCGTCAGGACTGAGCACACCCCGCCACGAGATGGGTCGTGCCACCTGTCCGGCTCCCTCCGCAGTTGTGAGGGACAGGATAGGTGACCGTCGCCGGGGGCGGGCCCTACGTCAGGCAACCGATGACGGTCGGCACCCGCCGGGGGAATGGTGGAACCAACGCCGTCGCCACGGGCGAACGCCGAGGCACAGGAAACGGACATGGACGCTGACCAACTTGAATCCATCCCCCTCTTCTCCGAGCTGAGCGACGAGCAGCGCAAGCTCGTCGCCGACCGCCTCACCGAGACGAGGGTGGACGTCGGCGCCGTCCTCGCCCGTGAGGGTGACTTCGCCTACAACCTGTTCGTCGTGCGGGAAGGCCTGGCGGCGGTGGC
>JAICSZ010000256.1 GCA_025936615.1 Pedococcus sp.
CGCGGTCACCGACGGACCGGGCATCACTGGCACGGGCGTCGAGTACCTCCAGATCGGGGGTGGCGTCCTCGCCGGACTCGCGCTGGCCGGCGCCGGGATGACGGTTGCGTCGCGACGCAGCCGTGCCCACGTGCCACACCCAGCCTGACCGGGAGGGGCAGGTCCGACGGGTCACCATGGCGCGCGGGGCCCGTCGCGTTCAGAGGAGGTGGGGGAGGGGCCACCGCTGCCCCGTCGAGCTGTCGACCAGTGCGGCCGAGGCAACCCTCGCCTCCAGGGGCAGGATGTCGAACGCAGCTGTCGTCATGAGCGGCATGTCGCGTCGGCGGACCCCCGTTGACAGGCTGCAGTGCGGCACCCACTGACCGGGGCGGTAGTACCGGTGCAGATCGGCGCCGGCCTCCCCACCTGCCGCGACCACGGCCTCCTGCCGGCGCAGCAGGTCGACCGTGGAGGCCGCGACCAGCGCACCCCGTCGCCGCCGGAACAGCCCCACGGCGTCGAAGCGCAACGACATCGGCGCACCCGCCGGCAACGCAGCGACGGCCGCCAGGACGGCGTCGACGTCGAAGGTGCGGTACACGGCATACGAGACATGGGGCACGTGGACCCCGTGCGTGTGGGTGAGCAGCGTTGGGATGCCGCCTGCCTCCAGGCGCGCCCACAGCTGGCGGACCGCGTGGTCGGCTTCGCGGTCGAACAGGAGGCACACGGCGAGCGCCACGCCACCATGCTGGCACGCAGTCGACTTGCTTAAAGAAGCAAAGTAGCCTTAATATCTCAAGTATGAGGCTGACACAGCGCGAACGGGACATCGTGGAGCTGCTTCGCCGCGAGCCGATGCTCGACGCGGCGGCACTCGCCGAGCGCACCGGGTCGACGAAGGCCGCCGTGTCGGTCCATCTCTCGAACCTCACGAAGAAGGGCGCGATCCTCGGCCGCGGCTACCTCGTACGTCCCCAGGCCCAGTCCGTGGTGGTCGTGGGCGGCGCCAACATGGACATCAAGGCGCACTCGCGCGAGGCGGTGCAGCTGCGCACCAGCAACCCGGGCGCGGCCAGGACGACACCCGGAGGCGTGGGCCGCAACATCGCCGAGAACCTCGCGCGGCTCGGCAGCCCGACCCACCTCGTGGCCGCCGTCGGGAGGGACGCGTTCGGAGACCAGGTCACGGCCACGACCCGCGCCGCCGGCGTCATGGTCGACCACCTCGTCATCGGCGACGACGCCACCGGCACCTACCTCGCGGTCCTGGACGTCACGGGCGAGCTGCTCGTGGCCGTCTCCAACATGGCGCTCACCGAGCGCCTCACCGTCGCCCAGCTGGCCGGTGCCCGCGACCTCGTAAAGAACGCCGACCTCCTCGTGCTCGACGGCAACCTCCCGACGGAGGCGTGCGCCTGGCTCCTCGACGTCGCGGCCGCGGCGGCCGTGCCGGTCGTGATGGACCCGGTCAGTGTCGTCAAGGCGCGCCACCTCGCGACGACGCTGTCACCGCAGCGCCCACTGCTCGCCCTCACCCCCAACCTCGACGAGCTCGAGTCGGTCGTCGGCGAGCGTGTGGACCCCTCGAAGGCCGGCATCGCCCGCGCCGCCCGGAAGGTGCACGACCTCGGCGTCGAGCACGTCTGGGTCCGTCGCGGCACCCGGGGGAGCCTGCTCAGCAGCCGAGGCGGGGACGGCCGCGAGTCGGTCGTCACCATCCCGGCGCCACCCACCCCCGCCGTCGACGTCACCGGGGCCGGCGACTCGATGACGGCCGCCTTCGTCCACGCACTCCTGCGTGGCGACTCGCCCGCCGACGCAGCCCGCTTCGGCCAGGTGACCGCGGCCCTGACGGTGGCCAGCCCGGACACGGTCCGCCCTGATCTCAGCACCCGCCTCGTCGAGGCCGAGCTGCGCCGTAGCCCACTCGGCCGCACCCAACGCGCCCGCACCACCAAGGAGAAGAACCGATGACCACCAGTGCAACAACCCCGCACCCCTCGCTCAAGCTCTCGGCGGAGGTCGCCGAGGCGCTCGCCGCCGGAGGGCCCGTCGTCGCCCTCGAGAGCACGATCATCAGCCACGGCATGCCCTACCCCCGCAACGTCGAGATGGCGATCGAGGTGGAGCAGATCATCCGCGACGGCCGCGCCACGCCGGCGACCATCGCCGTCCTCGACGGGGTGCCGCGCATCGGCCTCGACCGCGACGAGCTCGAGGTGCTGGCCACCCACCCCGACGTCGCCAAGGTGAGCCTGCGCGACCTGCCCTACGTCATGGCCAAGGGCGCACACGGCGCCACCACGGTGGCGAGCACCATGCGCCTGGCCGCGCTGGCCGGCATACCGGTGTTCGTCACCGGCGGCCTCGGCGGCGTGCACAAGGGCGCCGAGACCAGCTTCGACGTCTCCGCCGACCTCACCGAGCTCGGACAGACCAACGTCGCCGTCGTCTCCGCCGGGGTGAAGTCGATCCTCGACATCGGCCTGACCCTCGAGACGCTCGAGACGCTCGGCGTCCCGGTGGTCGTGCACGGCAGCGACGAGTTCCCGTCGTTCTACTCCCGCACCAGCGACTTCGCCGCACCCATGCGGCTCGACTCGCCCGAGGAGATGGCCGCGATGATGCAGGCCAAGTGGGACCTCGGGCTCGCCGGCGCGGTGTCGGTCGCCAACCCGGTGCCCGCCGAGGACGAGATGCCGCGGGCCGAGATCGACGGCCTGATCGCCCAGGCGCTCGCGGAGAGCCACGAGCGCGGCATCCACGGCAAGGACGTCACGCCGTTCCTGCTCGGCCGGATCGTCGAGCTGTCCGACGGCCGCTCGCTCGAGACCAACATCGCCCTGGTCCGCAACAACGCCCGCCTCGGCGCCGCCCTGGCGGTCGCCTACCAGCGCCTGGCCGCCTGACGCCCGCTTGCGTCCGCGAGATTGCCCCGCTCGTGGGCAACTTCTCAGACGCAAGCAAGGAGCGGGTATGCCGGGGGGTCGCCTGCGCCCCGTGCGTCCGGCCTGCGGGTCGGTCGCCGGCGTGGGAGCGGCAGGCGGGTAGCCTCGTCGGGTACCCGCTCGACGAACACGGTGGAGAAGTCTGTGGCCAGCATTGACGCAGTAGGCGCCCGCGAGATCCTCGACTCCCGGGGGAACCCGACGATCGAGGTCGAGGTGGCCCTCGACGACGGCACCATCGCCCGCGCTGCAGTGCCCTCGGGTGCCTCCACGGGGGCGTTCGAGGCGGTCGAGCGCCGCGACGGCGACAAGGACCGCTACGGCGGCAAGGGCGTGGAGCAGGCCGTGGACGCCGTCCTCGACGAGATCAACACCAAGCTCGTCGGCTACGAGGCGAGCGAGCAACGGCTCGTCGACCAGGTGATGCTCGACCTCGACGGCACGGCCAACAAGGAGAAGCTCGGGGCCAACGCCATCCTCGGCGTGAGCCTGGCCGTCGCCAAGGCGGCCGCCGAGTCTGCCGGACTACCGCTGTTCCGCTACGTCGGCGGCCCCAACGCCCACGTCCTGCCCGTGCCGATGATGAACATCCTCAACGGCGGCAGCCACGCAGACTCCAACGTCGACGTCCAGGAGTTCATGATCGCCCCGATCGGCGCCGAGTCGTTCCGCGAGGCGCTCCGCTGGGGCGCGGAGGTCTACCACGCGCTCAAGGGGGTCCTCAAGGACCGTGGCCTGGCCACCGGCCTCGGCGACGAGGGCGGCTTCGCCCCCAACCTGGCCTCCAACCGGGCCGCGCTCGACCTGATCCTCGAGGCGATCGAGAAGGCCGGCTACCAGCCCGGCACCCAGATCGCGCTGGCTCTCGACGTCGCGGCGAGCGAGTTCCACAACGAGGACGGCACCTACCAGTTCGAGGGCGCGGCCAAGAGCAGTGCCGAGCTGGTCGACTACTACGCCGAGCTCGTCGACTCCTACCCGCTCGTCTCCATCGAGGACCCCCTCGACGAGGAGGACTGGGAGGGCTGGAAGGCCATGACCGAGCGCCTCGGTGACCGCGTGCAGATCGTGGGTGACGACCTGTTCGTCACCAACCCCGAGCGGCTGTCCCGCGGCATCGAGTCCGGCACCGCCAACGCCCTGCTGGTCAAGGTCAACCAGATCGGCTCGCTGACCGAGACCCTCGACGCCGTCGACCTGGCCCACCGCAACGGCTACCGGTGCATGATGAGCCACCGCTCCGGTGAGACCGAGGACGTCACCATCGCCGACCTCGCCGTCGCGACCAACTGCGGACAGATCAAGACCGGCGCCCCGGCCCGGTCCGAGCGGGTCGCCAAGTACAACCAGCTGCTCCGGA
>JAICSZ010000331.1 GCA_025936615.1 Pedococcus sp.
CAATGCTGCCGTCGTCTCAATTCTCGTCTCAGTTGTCCTCGTTCTTCCCTGTCCGCCGAGGGTCCGGCCCGCGGATCGCGCCCATCTGCGGACGGGGAGAACCCTGTGAACAGTGGCGAAGGCGACTTGGAAAGCGGGTTGGGTTAACAGCCCTCGCGGGTTCGAATCCCGCATCCTCCGCCACCGCCACCTCTGCTGGGCGATGCCGGACCGCCACGACGGCGCACATGCGCGAGAGCAGCGACGGCTTCGCCCGTCTGGTCGCCGCAACGGCACACAGGTGCGATTGCGGCTAGGTGCAGACGGGCGTGCGCGGCGACCTCCCCGGGTACGACGGGCCGGCGGAGGGCAGGAGGTGAGGTCGTGAGCACTGCTACCGCCGACCCCTCGGGCGCGGACGCCGAGATCGGCCGCCGGCGGGTGCTGGTGATCATCGGGGCGCTGCTGCTCGGCATGCTGCTGGCCGCGCTGGACCAGACGATCGTGGCCACCGCCCTGCCGACCATCGCCGGCGACCTGCACGGGCTCTCGGAGCTGTCCTGGGTGGTGACCGCGTACATCCTCGCCTCCACCGCGTCCACGCCGTTGTGGGGCAAGCTGGGCGACCTGTACGGGCGGAAGGCCTTCTTCCAGGTGGCGATCGTGATCTTCCTGGTCGGGTCGGTGCTCTCCGGGATCAGCCACACGATGGGACAGCGGATCGCCTTCCGCGCCGTCCAGGGCATCGGCGGCGGTGGCCTGATGATCACCGCCCAGGCGATCGTCGGCGACGTCGTGTCCCCGCGTGAGCGCGGCCGCTACCAGGGAATCTTCGGCGCGGTCTTCGGAGTGACCAGCGTGATCGGACCGCTGCTGGGGGGCTTCTTCGTCGACACCCTGACCTGGCGCTGGGTGTTCTTCGTCAACCTGCCGGTCGGCGCGCTGGCGCTCGCGGTGACGGCGGCCGTGCTGCCGAGCAGCGGCCCGCAGGTGTCCCACGTCATCGACTACCTCGGGACCGTCCTGCTCGCCGGCGCCGCGACCTCCCTGGTGCTGCTCACCACCTTGGGCGGTACGACGTACGCCTGGTCCTCCGCGCCCATCTACACCCTCGCAGTGCTGGGAGTGGTGCTCGTCGGGCTCTTCGTGGTCGTCGAGCAGAGGGCCACCGAGCCGGTCCTCCCGCTCCGGCTGTTCACCAGCCGGGTCTTCACCGTCGCCAGCCTGGTCGGGTTCGTCGTGGGCTTCGCCATGTTCGGCGCGATCACGTACCTCCCGCAGTACATGCAGGTCGTCAAGGGCCAGAGCCCCACCGGCTCGGGGCTGCAGCTGCTGCCGTTGATGGCGGGTCTGCTGCTCACCTCGATGGGCTCGGGCATCCTGATCAGCCGGTGGGGCCGGTACAAGGTGTTCCCGATCGCCGGTACGGCGGTCATGACCCTGGGCATGTGGCTGCTCTCGCACCTGGCGGTCGGCACCTCGCCGCTGCAGTACACCGTCTACATGTTCGTGCTCGGCGTCGGCATCGGCGGTGTCATGCAGGTGCTCGTCATCGCCGTGCAGAACGTCGTGCCCTACCGCGACCTCGGCGTCGCGACGTCGGGGGTGACCTTCTTCCGGTCGATCGGCGGCTCCTTCGGCACCGCGGTGTTCGGTGCCATCTTCGCCAACCAGCTGACCGGCAACCTCGTGCACTACCTCGCCGGCACCCACGTCCCGCCGGGGTTCGACGCCGAGGCCGGCGCCAGCCCGGCGGCCCTGGACCGGCTGCCACCTGCGGTGCACAGCGGCTTCGTGCACGCCTACGCCGCCTCGTTGCACACCGTCTTCCTTTCGGCGGTGCCGGTCGCGGCCGTGGCGTTCCTGCTCAGCTGGTTCCTCCGGGAGGTCCCGCTGCGCGAGACCGCGGCCGCGCCGGACCAGTCGCAGGCGCTCGCCCCCACCTCGGTGCCCGCGACCGACGACTCCGCAGACGAGGTCGTCCGGGCGCTGTCGTCGCTCGCCCGCCGCGAGGACCGGCACCGGATCTACACCGAGCTCGCGGGCGCCGCCGGCCTCGACCTCGACCCACGCTCCACCTGGGTGCTGTACCGCCTCGACGGTCGCGCCAAGGTGGACGAAGCCACTCTCGCCGGAGACCTCCACCTCAGCCGCGAGGAGGTCCAGACGCTGGTCGCGCCGCTGACGGGGGCCGGCCTGGTGGAGGTGGACGGATCGGCCGGCGCGACGGTGACCCAGGCCGGTCACGCGGCCATCGAACGGCTGGTCGCGGCCCGCCGCGCACGCCTGGAGGCCCGGCTCGGGAGCTGGGTCGACGAGCACGACGCCCGGCTGGCCCAGAAGCTCGACGAGCTGGCCAGGGACCTCCTCCGGGACCCCGACCGCCGGCACCGGTTGCTCGCCGGCACCCGGTGAGCCTGCCGCGCCGGGGGCGGGGAACCCTATGCTTGCGCAGGTGATCTTCAAGCGCGTCGGCGACTGCCGGCCCTACCCGGACCACCAGCTCGGTGCCCGGGAGTGGGCTGCGGTGCCCCCGCGCCAGGTCCGGCTCGACGAGCTCGTCACGACCAAGGACACCCTCCAGCTCGCCGCTCTGCTCGACGAGGACTCGACGTTCTTCGGCGACCTGTTCGCCCACGTCGTCGAGTGGCACGGCGACCTGTACCTCGAGGACGGTCTGCACCGTGCGCTGCGCGCGGCGCTGCAGCAGCGGCAGGTCCTGCACGCACGGGTGCACGCGGTCGGGAGCTGAGAAGGGTGCGCGGCCGGCACATCACCACGGGGATCACGCTGGTGGTCCTGCTCGGCATCCTCGCGGTGGGCGCCGTGATAGGCGCAAAGTCGCTGTTCGCCCCGATCGACAACAACACGGCTTCACCGTCGCCCACCTGCACGCCGAAAGCGGTCAAGAAGGGCCAGCGGATCCATCCTCACCAGGTCCAGGTGAGCGTGTTCAACGCCGGCACCCACGCAGGCCTCGCCCAGCGGACGATGTCGAAGCTCGTCAAGCGTGGCTTCCGGCGGGGCGAGGTGGGCAACGCACCGTCGAGCGCCCACGTCAAGCGCGCGCAGGTGTGGACGCGGCTGCACCACGACCCGGCGGCCGCCCTGGTGGCGCGGCAGCTCGGCAAGGGAACGGCCGTGGAGGTCAAGCACGCCAACCTCGGGCCGGGCGTCGACGTCGTGATCGGGGACGACTTCAGCACGCTGGCGAAGGCCCCGAAGGTGGTCGTCGCCAAGCGCTCCTCGTCGGTCTGCACGCCGGTCAAGTCCACGTCCACGCCCAGCTCGTAGCGCAGCCGCTAGGCCGGCCCGTCGAGCCAGTGCGCGAGCCGGCCGTGGCGCGACACCGCCCGCAGCCGGTCCTCGGTAGCCTCGCGCAGCTTGCGCGGCGTCACCACGAGCAGGTCGTCGCCGTGCCGGAGTACGGTGCGCGCCTCAGGCACCAGCGTGTGGCCCTCCCGGACCACCAGCGAGACGGACGCGCCCAGCGGGAGCCGCAGCTCGGCCACCTCGACGCCGTGCATCCTCGACCGCGAGGTGACCTTGATCTGCAGCAGGTCGGCGGCGATACGCTCCAGAGGGGCCGCCTCCACCTCGAGG
>JAICSZ010000073.1 GCA_025936615.1 Pedococcus sp.
CGCTCCGTTCCGGCTCGAGCAGCCGGAGTCTCGGACCGCTGGTCGCGCGCACTGGAGCGAACGCCCGGACGCCTCAGGAATTGTCGGTCGGGTAGGGCCGCATGCGGGGCTTGGCGGCCTCGCGCTTGGGCACCATCACCTTGCGCCGGAAGGTGCAGACCACCGTGCCGTCCTGCTTGTAGCCGATGGTCTCCACGTGCACGATCCCGCGGTCGTCCTTCGACTTCGACTCCGTCTTGTCGAGCACCGTCGTCTCGCCGTAGATCGTGTCGCCGTGGAAGGTGGGGGCGACGTGCCGGAGCGACTCGATCTCCAGGTTGGCGATGGCCTTGCCCGAGACGTCGGGGACGCTCATGCCGAGCAGCAGCGAGTAGATGTAGTTGCCGACGACGACGTTCTTCTTGAACTGCGTGGTGTTCTCCGCGTAGTTGGCGTCGAGGTGGAGCGGGTGGTGGTTCATGGTGAGCAGGCAGAACAGGTGGTCGTCGTACTCGGTCACCGTCTTGCCGGGCCAGTGCTTGTAGACGGCGCCGACCTCGAACTCCTCGTAGCTGCGTCCGAACTGCATGCGCCCCATCGTGCCGGGTGGCCGTGGATGGCGACACGGGTGTGCCGCGTGCGTTGCCTCACAGCGGCTGGGAAACTTCCCGAGCGTTTGTCGAGTCGGACGGGGACTGACCGTCATCAGGCTGTCAGGGCCGACCGGCCACCAGCACCCGAGAGGTGGGCACCACCGTGAAGTACGTCATCCTCATCCACTCCAACCCCAAGCCGTGGGGGCACCCCACCAGCGACTTCGTCGCCGAGCACCAGGCGCTCCCGCAGCAGCAGCGAGACGAGCTGGGCGCCGACTTCGACTCGGTGATGCAGGAGCTCTCCGAGCGCGGCGAGCTGGTGGGCGGCCAGGCGCTGGGCGACCCCGCCGATGCGCGCCTGTTCCGCTGGGAAGGTGGGCGGCGCAAGGTCACTGACGGCCCGTACGCGGAGGCAGCTGAGCACTTCGCGGGGTTCTTCCTCGTCGACGTGGCGGACCAGGCGCGAGCCGAGGAGGTGGCGACCAGGTTCGCCGGTCCGGGCGAGACGGTGGAGCTTCGCCCGGTCGCGGGCTGAGGCGGCGCCCGCGACGCGGATCCTCGATGCCACCTCCCGGTGGTGGCCCGGGGCTGCCCCTACCCTTGGGCCGTGCGTATCGACCTCCACACCCACTCCAGTGCCAGCGACGGCACGGAGCCGGCGGAGGTGGTGGTCGCCCAAGCGGCGCGCGCGGGCCTGGGCGTGGTGGCCCTGACCGACCACGACACGTATGCCGGGTGGCCGGCTGCCGTGGCAGCGGCCACCGGTCACGGGGTCGCCGTCGTGCGTGGCATCGAGGTCTCCTGCAGCCGCGAGGGGGTCAGCGTCCACCTGCTCGGGTACCTCCCCGACCCGCAGCACCACGAGTTGGACCGCGAGATCGCCAGGGCGCGCGAGTCGAGGGTGACCCGCATCGAACTCATGGTGCAGCGGATGGCCGCTGACGGCATACCCGTCACGCTGGAGGAGGTGCGCGCGCAGGCGGGTGAGGACACCACGATGGGGCGCCCACACATCGCCGACGCGCTGGTCGCGAGCGGCTTCGTGCGGGACCGGGCCGAGGCCTTCAGGGACGTCCTGCGCAACGGCAGCCGCTACTACGTCTCGCACTACGCCCCCGACCCGGTGCGGGCGGTGGAGCTGGTCCGCGCCGCCGGCGGGGTCCCGGTGATGGCGCACCCCTTCGCCAACGCGCGGGGCTGGACGGTCGGCGACGAGGTCATCGAGGAGATGGCGCAGGCGGGGCTCGCCGGGCTGGAGGCTGCACACCGCGACCACACGCCAGCCGAACGCGCCCACGCCGAGCAGCTGGCGGCACGCCTGGGCCTGTTCACCACCGGCTCGAGCGACTACCACGGAGCGGGCAAGGAGAACCGGCTCGGCGAGAACACCACCGACCCCGGGGTGCTGGCCCACATCGAGGAGCAGGCCACGAGCGGCATCGAGGTGGTGCGCCCGTGAACAGCCTGATCGACCTGCAGGTCTTCGGCTCGGTCTTCGTGACGCTGGTCGTGATCATGGACCCGCCCGGTGCGATCCCGATCTTCCTCGCACTCACCGCGCCGCTGACGCACCGCGAGAAGGTGGCCGCCGCCCGCCGCGCCTCCCTCGTCGCGCTGGGCGTGATCGCGGCGTTCGCGCTCTTCGGGCAGCAGATCCTCAACTACCTGCACATCTCGCTGCCGGCGCTGCAGGGCGCCGGTGGACTGCTGCTGCTCCTCGTGGCGCTGCAGCTGCTCATGGGGACCGACCAGGACCAGCATGCCGACGCCGGGGTCAACGTCGCGCTGGTGCCGCTGGGCACCCCGCTGCTCGCCGGGCCGGGCGCGATCGTGGCCACGATGCTCGAGGTGCAGCGGGCCGACCGCGTGGGCGAGTACGTCGCGGTCGCCCTGGGGCTGGTCGCGGTGCTGGTCGTGGTCTGGCTGTTCCTGCGGTATGCCGGTGGGATCCACCGGTTCCTCAAGGACTCCGGCACGATGCTGCTCACCCGCATCGCCGGGCTGCTGCTGTCGGCCATCGCCGTGCAGATGGTCGCCAACAGCATCCGCGCCTTTGTCACCGCGGGGTCCTAGCGTGGGCGAGGTGAGTGTGGGGGAGTTCGTCCAGGAGGAGTTCGTCGGTATGCCGCGGCGCCTGTTCCGCGCGTCGCCGAGCCGCCTGCTCGCCTGGCTCGACTGCCCGCGTCGGTACCGCCTGCAGTACCTCGACCGGCCCCAGCCCCCGCCGCGCCCCCAGCGCGCCCACACCTCCATGGGCGTGGCCGTGCACAACGCACTCCGCGACTGGTGGGACCTGCCGGAGCAGCAGCGCACCCCCACGGCAGGTGCCGAGCTCGTGCGCAGCTCCTGGATCGACGTCGGCTTCCGCGACCCCGACCAGTCGGTGCAGTGGCGGGACCGGGCCAAGGGACAGGTCGCCGCCTACCTGGCGGACGTCGACCCGCGGACCCAGCCGCTGGGGATCGAGCGCACGGTCTCGCTCAGGACCGCGAACCTGGCCCTGCAGGGCCGCATCGACCGGCTCGACGACCGGCCCGACGGGCTGACCGTCGTCGACTACAAGACCAGTCGGGTCGCGCCCACCGAGGACGACGCCCGCACCTCCCTGCCCCTGGCGCTCTACGCCGCCTCGGTGTGGAAGATGTTTCGCCGCAGGTGCGTCCGGGTGGAGCTGCACCACTTGCCCACCGGTGGCGTCGTCGCCCACGAGCACAGCGGCGAGTCGCTCAAGCGCAAGGTCGACGAGGCCGAGTCGATCGCCCGCGACGCCCGCGCCGCCGAGGAGGACTACGCCGAGCTGGGCGTGGACTCCGGCCGGTTCCCCGCCCGGGTGGGGCCGCTGTGCCAGTGGTGCGACTTCCGCGCGCACTGCCCCGCTGGGCAGGCCTACGGCGCCGAGAAGTCCGGGTGGGCGGCCCTGGAGGACCCCGCGCCGGCGACCTGACAGACTTGGCGCGCTCGCGGCACACGCACCATCCCGGGGAGGCCCACCGTGGCGACACGACGCACGAAGCCGGCCACCATCATCGCGGTGGCCAACCAGAAGGGCGGCGTCGCCAAGACGACGTCGGTCGCCTCGCTCGGCGCCGCCTTCGTCGAGCAGGGCAAGCGGGTGCTGCTCGTCGACCTCGACGCACAGGCGTGCCTGACCTTCAGCCTGGGCGTTGACCCCGACGAGGTGGACAAGTCCGTCAACGAGGTGCTGCTGGGCCACGCGTCGGTCGCCGACGTCCGGGTGGCCTGCGACGACGGGGTCGACCTGGTGCCCAGCGTCATCGACCTCGCCGGCGCGGAGGCCCAGCTCCTGCCCCGGCCCGGGCGCGAGTACGTCCTGAAGGGCGTTCTCGAGGAGGTGCGCGAGGACTACGACGTCATCCTGCTCGACTGCTCGCCCAGCCTAGGCGTGCTCACCCTGAACGCGCTCACCGCCGCCCAGGGGCTGGTGATCCCGATGCCGTGCGAGATGCTCAGCCACCGTGGGGTCGGCCAGCTGCTCGACACGGTGGCCGACGTGCAGCGCATCCTCAACAAGGACCTGCGGGTGCTCGGCATCCTGCCGACCCTGTTCGACGGCCGCAGCAACCATGCGCAGGAGGTGCTCGCCGACGTCGGGGAGCGCTACGGCCTGCCCGTGCTCTCGCCGCCGATCCCCAAGACCGTGCGCTTCGCGGAGGCGCCGGCGGTGGGGCGCTCGATCCTCGCCACCTCGCGCACCTCGAAGGGCGCCAAGGCGTACCGCGAGGTGGCGGCCGCCCTGGCCCAACAGCTCTGAAGGGGCGGTCATAGGGTCGTGGGCATGACCACCACGCCCGCCCTGGCCGTCCCGTCCGCCGGCGCCTCGTTCGCCACCACCACCGTCGAGCGTCGCGACCTGCGGCCCGACGACGTCTCGATCGACATCGCCTACGCCGGCATCTGCCACAGCGACATCCACACGGTCCGCGAGGAGTGGGGCTCGGTGCCGTTCCCGCTCACCCCGGGGCACGAGATCGCCGGGACGGTGGCGGCCGTCGGCGACGCGGTGACGGGCTTCGCCGTGGGCGACCGGGTCGGCGTCGGCTGCATGGTCAACTCGTGCGGCGAGTGCGCCCAGTGCCGCGACGGGCACGAGAACTTCTGCGAGCGCAAGACGGTGTGGACCTATGGCGACACCGACGTCGACGGCACGGTCACCCAGGGTGGCTACAGCCAGAACATCGTCGTCAACGAGGGCTTCGTGCTGCGGGTCCCGGAGTCCATCGGGCTCGACGTCGCCGCGCCACTGCTGTGCGCCGGGATCACCGTCTACACCCCGCTCAAGCGCTGGGGCGCCAAGCCCGGTGCCAAGGTCGCCGTCGTGGGCATGGGCGGGCTCGGGCACATGGCGGTCAAGATCGCCGCGGCGCTCGGGGCCGAGGTGACCGTGCTGAGCCAGGGGCTGTCCAAGCAGGAGGACGGCCGCCGCTTCGGCGCCTCGGACTACCGCGCGACCAGCGACGCCTCGACGTTCAGCGACCTGCGGCGCACGTTCGACCTGGTGCTCTCGACGGTGAGCGCCGACCTCGACCTCGGGGCTTACCTCTCCCTGGTCAAGCCGTTCGGCGCGTTCGTGACCGTGGGGCTGCCGCCGAACCCGCAGCCGCTGCCGTTCTTCGCCCTCACGGGTGGGGACAAGGTCGTCGCCGGCTCCAACATCGGCGGCATCGCGCTCACCCAGGAGATGCTCGACTTCTGCGCCGAGCACGACATCGCGGCCGAGATCGAGACGATCGGCGCCGACCAGGTGGACGAGGCCTACGACCGGGTGGTCAAGTCCGACGTCCGCTACCGGTTCGTCATCGACACGGCGACCATCGGCGGCTGAGGTCGGCCCCGCGGCGGCCCAGCGACCGGCCCCGCGGTCGCTCAGCGCAGGGCGGTGCGCCAGAAGTCGATGAGCGGCTGCAGCGCCGCCGACGCGCTGCGGGTCTGGGCCGGGCTCGCGCCGTCGAGCGTGGTCGCATCGGCCTCGTCACCACCGGCCGGGAGCAGCAGCACCGGGGTCCACGACGCGTCCGGTTGCGCCGCCACCACGGCGATGCTGAGGTCCGCGCCGGATGGGCCGCGACGCGACGCCACGAGCTGGTCGAGCAGGGGTCGCCAGGCACTGGGGCGCAAGGGGACCCGGACCTGGAGCGACTGCACCCACTGGGCCGAGTCCGACGGTGGCACGTACCAGTGCACGCAGGTCACGTCCGGTGACCGCACGAGCGCCTCGAGCTGCCCGGACACCTGGGACAGCACCTGCGTCGGGCCGGTGAAGGACGTGTTGACGGTGCCGTGCAGTCCTGCCGGGCACCGCGTCTGGGGGTCCTCGGGGAGGACCGCCTTGCGCGCGTACTCGGGTGCCCGCTCCTCGGTGTGCAGCGCCACGACGTCGACCGACTCCGGCACTGCCGCCGCAAGGGCTGCGGGGTCCAGCCGGCGGTCGAAGCGCACGTCGAGCACGGCGCGATCCGAGCTGTTCGGGTCGCTCAGCGTGGCGGCGCGCACGCCCGGCACGGCCTCGACCACGGGCAGCACCGCCTTGCGCCACGCCACCGTGTCGAAGGAGGCGTCGTGGTCGGAGTATGGCCCGCCGGGCACCCGCTCGAAGTGCTGCGGCATCCCGAAGCCGAGCGCGCTGACCGCCGCGCGGGTCGTGGCGGCCGTGGGCGAGTGCTCGTCGAGCCGCAGCTCCGTCCACGTCCCGTCGGCGTCTGGTGGTTGCACCACCAGCTGCACCGGGCTGCGCCCCTCCAGACGGGTCGCCACCGCGAACGCCTGCGCGGCCCCCGCACTGGGCGCGACGTCGCTGTGCACCGTCACGATGTGGGGCAGGCCCTCGCCGCGGACCGTCAGCCCGGCACTGCGCCAGGTGGGGGAGCGCAGGGCTGCGGCCGCGCCGCTGTGGGCGAGGGTCTCCGCGGCCGCCACGAGGTCGCTGCCGGTCGTGAGGACGGCGGTGGCGTGCGCCGGATAGGGATCGATCCCGATGTCGACCGCGTAGAGGTCGGGCAGCCCACCCAGGGCCCGGAGTGCGGCGACCACCTCGGCGTTCCCCGTGTGCCCGCCGGCGGCGAGGACGTGGTCGCGGCCGTGGTGCAGCTGCACCGTGTAGGAGGTCGCCTCGGCGTGCTCGGCGGCATAGCGCTCGAGGGCGGCCATGAAGGCCCCGACGTGCGCGAGGGTCAGCGGGTCCCTCGTGCTGACCTGCGCCGTGGGTCGCGCGACGTCGCCGTCAGGTCGGGTTGCGGGGAACAGCTGGTCCACCGAGGCCACCTGCGGCTGGGCCGCCAGCCAGTCCGCGAACCTCGACCTCGGCGACAGCTCGCCTTTCCAGACGAGTGCGCCGGTCCCGAGCAGGACGACGGCAGCGAGCAACGCCGCGCCCCGCGCCAGCCGTCGCCCGCCCATGGAAGACACGGTGGCACGCGCGAGCTGCGCACGGGCCGACCGTGACCCATCCGCAATCGATCCGGCCAACGGGCCGAGCCGGCCGAGTCGAGGGCGCACGACGCGCTGGTGATCCGCGTCGCGGACCAGCGCGTCGTGCCACCTCGTGGGGTGGACGCGCAGAGGTGCGTATGCCGCGTGGCCCGGCCACGCGGCATACGGCAGGTCAGCCCTGGGTGGACTCGCCGGCGGGGTTCCCGCCGCGGGTGCGCCGACGGTTGCGGCGGCGACGCGGGGTGCCCTCGGCCTCACCGCGGGGCGGGGTGTCGGAGGTGCGCTCGCGAGCACGCTCGCCACCACGGCCGCGGTCACGGTCGCGTCCGCCCTGGCCCCGTCCGCTGCGCCCCTCGTCCTGGCCGCGACGACCGCCGGTCTTGCCGGTCTCGCCCAGGTCCTCGAGCTCCTCGGCCTCGAGGCCCTCGCGGGTCTGCTTGGCCTTCGGGAGGCGGCCCTTGGCCCCGCGCGGGATGTCGAGCTGCTCGTAGAGGTGGTCCGAGGACGAGTAGGTCTCCTCCGGCTCGGGGATGCCCAGGTCGAGGCTCTTGTTGATCAGGCCCCAGCGCGGCATGTCGTCCCAGTCGACGAAGGTGACCGCGATGCCGGTGTTGCCGGCGCGGGCGGTGCGGCCGATCCGGTGCAGGTAGGTCTTCTCGTCCTCGGGGCACTGGTAGTTGATGACGTGGGTGACGTTCTCGACGTCGATCCCGCGGGCCGCGACATCGGTGGCGACCAGGATGTCGACCTTGCCGTGGCGGAAGGCCCGCAGCGCCTGCTCCCGGGCACCCTGCCCCAGGTCCCCGTGGATGGCGGCGGCCGCGAACCCGCGCTCCGCCAGCTCGTCGGCCACCTTCGCCGCGGTGCGCTTGGTCCGGCTGAAGATGATGGTCAGGCCGCGGCCCTCGGCCTGCAGCATGCGGGCGAGCATCTCCACCTTGTCCATGGCGTGGGCGCGGTAGACGAACTGCTCGACCGCCTTGACGGTGTGGGCGTTGTCGCCTTCCTCGCTCATCGCGCGGATGTGCGTGGGCTGGGTCATGTAGCGGCGGGCCAGTGCGACGACAGCACCCGGCATGGTGGCCGAGAACAGCATGGTCTGGCGCGTCGGCGAGGTCATGCCAAGCAGCTTCTCGACGTCGGGGA
>JAICSZ010000252.1 GCA_025936615.1 Pedococcus sp.
GAGCTGGTCGAGGTGGACCGACACGACGTCCTCGAGCGGGATGAACCACTCGCGCGGCCCCGGCTCGCCGGGCCGGCGGCCCGCGTCGAGGCGGATGAAGCGCGGCAGCAGCGGCGGCACCTTGACCCGGGCGAAGTGCTCCTTGCCGGTCTTGGGGTTGACCAGCACCACGGCGAGGTTGAGCGACAGGCCGGAGATGTAGGGGAACGGGTGGGCCGGGTCGACGGCCAGCGGGGTGAGCACCGGGAAGACCCGCTCGGTGAAGTGCTCGGACTGCAGTCCCTGCTCGAGCTCGCTCAGCTCGTCCCAGCGCACGATCTCGATGCCCTCGTCCTCGAGGGCGGGCTGCACCTTGTCCTTGTAGACGGCCGACTGCATGGCCTGCAGCTCGTGGGCGACCAGCGAGATCTGCTCGAGCACCTCGCGAGGCTCGAGCCCCGATGCCGACCGGACCGCCAGCCCGGTGGCGATGCGCCGCTTCAGCCCGGCGACGCGCACCATGAAGAACTCGTCGAGGTTCGAGGTGAAGATGGCCAGGAAGCGTGCGCGCTCGAGCAGCGGCACCGACTCGTCCGCGGCAAGCTGCAGGACGCGCTCGTTGAACTGGAGCCAGGAGATCTCGCGGTCGAGGAAACGGTCGGCGGGCAGCCCACTCTCGTCCTGCCCCGTGGGTGGGTGCACGACGCGCATGAACCGCCCGTTCGACGCGCGCGGCTGCGGGCTGGCAGAGGCGATCGAGACCTCGGCCTCGGGCTCGAGGTCGGCGAGGTCGCTGTGCGGGCTGCCCACGCTCATGGGGTCATCCTGACAGGCCGGGCTGGACGGCGAGCGAATACATCACGTCCTCCATGATGCTTTCGAACCCGAGGCCCGTGTAGGTCCTCAGCGCGGCGGCGTTGTCGCCGTCGACGTAGAGGACCACCTCGGGCAGTCCCAGCCGGGCCAGGTGGGCCAGCCCGATAGCCGTCACGGGGCGACCCAGGCCACGACCTTGGTATGCCGGGTGCACCCCGACCACGTACACCTCCCCGGCGACGTGGCTCGCTTCGCGACCCTCGTCGCCGTGGGCCCGGGCCGCCGCCTGCGCAGGGTCCACAGCGGAGCGCTGGTCCGGGTCGACCTTGGTCCAGTGGAAGGCGGCGACCAGCCCCGGCGCGTCGTCCGCCTCGACGAGGATGAACCCGGCCGGGTCGAACCAGGGCTGGCGCATCCGGTCCTGCAGGTCGGCGAGGGTCATCCTGCCCTGCTCGGCGTGGTGGGCGAACGCGGCGGCGTTGGTCTCGAGCCAGGCCTGTTCGTCGCGCCCCGGCTCGAACGGCCGCGCGTGGAACCCGTCGGGCAGCTGCACCGGCGCGGCGTCGGCGGCGGTGAGCGGCCGCGACATCTTGTGCAGCTCGCGCACCGGGGACAGCTGGGCCGAGGCGGCCAGGGCCTGCGCCGCCTCGAGGTTGCCGTGGGCCCAGACGCGCACTCGTGGGTCGAGGCCGAGCACCCCCTCGAGCAGCCCCCGACCGGCTCCTCGCCGCCGCGAACCCGGGTCGACGACCAGCTCGGCCGAGCCCCCACCCTCCTCGACCGACCCCTCCAGCTGGGCGTAGCCGACCAGTCTCCCCGCCCCATACGCAACGACGTGCGTGACCCGGCCACCCGAGGAGGTGAGGGAGAGCAGGGTCTGCTCGGACAGCGGCGCGACGCCGTCCGACTCGGCCGCCCGCGAATGGAGGGAACGGACCTCGTCCGCCTCGGCGGGGATCAGCGTGGACGCGTGACGTACGTCAGGTGAAGGCACGCGAGCATCGAACCACGGCATCTTCCCTTCCGGGTGGAGCACCACTAGCGTGCTCGGATCCCGGCTCACCCGCCGGGCTCCGCATCTGGACAAGGACGTACCTGATGACACCTTTCCGCACAAGGCGACTCACCAGCGTGGTGGCAGTCGCAGCCATGGCAGCCACCGGACTCGCACTCACGAGTGGCACTTCCACGGCCGCGAAGAACGGCCCCACGATGGACATCCAGCTCTTGTCGTTCAACGACTTCCACGGCAACCTCGAACCCCCGAGCGGCTCCAGCGGCCGGATCGTGACCGGCCACTTCATCGACACCGACGACGTCGACAAAGACGGCAACACCACCGAGGTCCTCGACCAGACGGTCGATGCGGGCGGTGTGGAGTACCTCGCGACCCAGCTGAAGCAGGCTCGCAAGGGTCACCCCAACAGCCTCACCGTGGCCGCAGGCGACATCGTCGGCGCGAGCCCGCTGCTGTCGGCGGCGTTCCACGACGAGCCCAGCATCGAGGCGATGAACGCGCTGGGCCTCGACGCCACCTCTGTGGGCAACCACGAGTTCGACGAGGGTTACAAGGAGATCCAGAGGCTCGCCTCCGGCGGGTGCATCGACGATGGCGACGGTGCCAACAACCAGAACTCTTGCCCCGACGGCAGCTTCGCCGGCGCGGACTTCCCGATCCTCGCAGCCAACGTCAAGTACGCCGGGACGAACGAGACGATCCTGCCGCCGTACACGATCAAGAACATCAACGGCGCCAAGATCGGCTTCATCGGCATGACCCTCAAGGACACCCCCAACATCGTCACCGCCTCCGGCGTCGCGGGCCTTGAGTTCACCGACGAGGTCCAGACAGCCAACGCTCTGGTTCCCCAGCTGCGCGCCCAGGGCGTCAACGCGATCGTCGTGCTCATCCACCAGGGCGGCACACCGTCCAAGGAGTCGTGGACGGGCCCGGACGGTCAGGACTACCAGGTCAACCCGCGGTACGACTGGGCGTGCGCCGGGGGCGGCAACCTGACCCCTGACAGCCCCATCCTCGGCATCGCGGCGAACCTCGACCCCGCGATCGACATGGTGATCTCGGGCCACACCCACCAGCCCTACGTGTGCAACGTCCCTGACCCGAAGGGCCAGCCGCGCATGGTCACCTCGGCGTCGTCGTTTGGCCGGCTCTTCACCGAGACCGGCCTCACCTACGACCGCCGCAGCCAGGACATCGTCCGCACCTCTGTCGACTCAGCGAACATGATCGTCAGTCGCGACGTCCCCAAGGACGCCACGGAGACGGCGTTGATTGGCAAGTACAAGACCCTGATCGAGCCCATCGCCAGCAAGGTGATCGGCCACATCAACTCGGACGTCACCAAGACTGCCAACCCTGCGGGTGAGTCCCAGCTCGGTGACCTGATCGCCGACGCCCAGCTCGCCGACCCGTCGGTCGTCGTCGCGGGTAGCCAGACCCCTGTGATTGCCTTCATGAACCCGGGCGGCATCCGTGCGGACCTGATTGCGGCGGACTCCAAGTGGGGCGAGGCGGTCGGCGACGTCACCTACGAGGAGGCGTTCACGGTCCAGCCGTTCAACAACTACCTCGTCTCCATGGACCTCACGGGCGCCCAGATCAAGGAGCTGTTGCGCGAGCAGTGGGGGGGTGGCGACATCGCCTCTCCGAACACGATCGCCAGGCCGAACATCCTGCAGATCTCCAACAAGTTCGCCTACACGTACACCGCCGGCACCCTCGGCGATGTCACGCTGGACGGCGCTGCGCTCGTCGACGGGCAGACCTACCGGATCGTGACGAACAACTTCCTCTCCGACGGTGGCGACGGCTTCCCGGTGTTCCGGGACGGCCAGGCCAAGTACTTCGGCGGCCTCGACATCGACGCCTTCGCGAACTACCTGCAGCCGCACTCGCCGTACACCCCGGCCCCGCTCACCCGGATCACGAAGAACTAGACCCCGCCACGCGGCATACGGCAAGAACGACGGCGCCCCTCCCGGGATCGGGAGGGGCGCCGTCGTGCCAAGGTCAGGCGGTGACGTCCTCGGCTGGCACGAAGCGGTAGCCGACGTTGCGCACCGTGCCGATCAGCACCTCGTGCTCCGAGCCGAGCTTGGCGCGCAGCCGGCGGACGTGGACGTCGACCGTGCGGGTGCCGCCGTAGTAGTCGTACCCCCACACCTCCTGGAGCAGCTGGGCGCGGGTGAACACGCGCCCGGGGTGCTGGGCGAGGTACTTGAGCAGCTCGAACTCCTTGTACGTGAGGTCGAGCAGCCGTCCCTTGACGCGCGCCGAGTAGGTGGCTTCGTCGATCACGACGTCACCGTTGGTGATCTGCACGTCCTCCGGCTCCCCGTCCGCCGCGAGGCGCCCGGCCGCCAGCCGCAGCCGCGCCTCGACCTCCGCCGGGCCGGCCGAGTCCAGCAGGACCTCGTCGACGCCCCACTCGGCCGTCAGGCCCGCGAGGCCGCCCTCGGTGACCACGACGACGAGGGGGACCGACATGCCGGTCGCCTTGAGGAC
>JAICSZ010000163.1 GCA_025936615.1 Pedococcus sp.
CCCGTCCCAGGGCTCCGCCCACTCCCGGATCATGGGGGTCGGCGGCTACCGCCCCGAGCGCGTGGTCATGAACGCCGAGATAGTCGACCAGATCGACTCCTCGGACCAGTGGATCCGCGAGCGCTCCGGCATCGTGAGCCGCCGCTTCGCCGCGAAGGACGAGAGTGTCGTCGACATGGCCGAGGCCGCCACCCGTGACGCCCTGGCCTCTGCCGGCCTCGAGGCCGCGCAGGTCGACGCCGTGATCGTGGCGACCGTCACCCACCCCTACCAGACGCCAGCAGCGGCCCCCATCCTCGCGGACCGCCTCGGCATCCGTGGTGCGGCGTTCGACATCGGTGCGGCGTGCGCCGGGTACTGCCACGGTGTCAGCCTCGCCAGCGACATGGTGCGTGGCGGCTCTGCCCAGCACGTGCTGGTCGTGGGTGTCGAGAAGCTGTCCGACTTCACCGACCCGCACGACCGGGGCACCGCCTTCATCTTCGGCGACGGCGCGGGCGCGGCCATCATCGGTCCGTCCGACACCCCGAGCATCGGCCCGACCGTGTGGGGCTCTGACGGCTCCCAGTGGCGGACCATCAGCCAACACGACTCGTGGGTGGAGCTCAAGGAGACCGGCGGCATCGGCAGCCCAGCCATCGGGATGGCCGGCCAGTCGGTTTTCCGCTGGGCCGTGTGGGGCATGGCCCCCATCGCCCAGAAGGCCCTCGACGAGGCAGGGGTGCGGGCCGAGGACCTCGACGCGTTCATCCCCCACCAGGCCAACATGCGGATCATCGACGCGATGATCAAGCAGCTCAAGCTGCCCGACGACATCCCCGTCGCGCGCGACATCGCCGAGACGGCCAACACCTCCGCCGCCTCGATCCCGCTCGCTACCGAGCGGATGCTGCGCGAGGGCGAGGCGCCGCACGGCGGCCTGGCCCTGCAGATCGGGTTCGGGGCCGGGCTGGTCTACGCCGCGCAGGTTGTGGTCCTCCCCTGAGACTCCCGCAGGCCCGCGGGTGAACCGGGCCATCCAACCGATCACCACCCATGATGGGTGGACAAGAGAAGGAGCTGACCCAGATGGCGCAGAGCGAGCAGGAGATCCTCGAGGGCCTGGCCGAGATCGTCAACGAGGAGACCGGCCTGGACACCGAGTCGGTGCAGCCCGAGAAGTCCTTCACCGACGACCTCGACATCGACTCGCTGTCGATGATGACCATCGTGGTCAACGCCGAGGAGAAGTTCGGCGTGCGCATCCCCGACGACGAGGTCAAGAACCTCAAGACCGTCGGCGACGCGGTGTCGTTCATCGCCAAGAACCAGAGCTGAACCCACGCCCGGTGGCGGCCACACGGCATACGAGGCACTGGTGGTCGCCACCACCCACCCGCACGAAGGAGCACCACCAGCCATGACCGAGCAGCGACGCGTAGTCGTCACCGGCCTCGGCGCCACCACCCCCGTGGGTGGCACGGCCCCGCAGACCTGGGAAGCCGTCCTCGCGGGGCGCTCCGGCGCCCGCACCATGCCCTTCGAGTGGGTGGAGCAGTACGAGCTGCCGGTGAAGTTCGCGGCGACGATCCACACCGACCCGGGCGAGGTGCTCAGCAAGGTCGAGGTGCGCCGCAACGACCCGAGCGGGCAGTACGCCCTCATCGCCTCGCGCGAGGCCTGGGCGGACGCCGGCGAACCCGACGTGGATCCGCTGCGGCTCGCCGCGTGCATCGGCACCGGCATCGGCGGCGTGTGGACGCTGCTCAACGCGTGGGACACGTTGCGGGAGAAGGGGCCCCGGCGCGTGTTCCCCCTTGCGGTCCCCATGCTCATGCCCAACACGTCGTCGGCGGCCGTGTCGCTGGACCGCGGCGCCCGGGCCGGTGCGCACACCCCGGTCTCCGCGTGCGCCTCTGGCCTCGAGGCGATGGCCTATGCCGCCGACATGATCCGCACCGGCCGTGCCGACATCGCGGTCGCCGGCGGCACCGAGGCGGCGGTCCACCCGCTGCCCATCGCCGGGTTCGCGGCGATGCAGGCGCTGTCCACCCGCAACGACGAGCCGGAGAAGGCGTCCCGGCCCTACGACACCGGGCGCGACGGGTTCGTCCTCGGCGAGGGCGCGGGGGTGATGGTGCTGGAGGAGTACGAGTCCGCGAAGGCACGCGGAGCGACGATCTATGCCGAGCTCGCCGGCGTGGGCATGTCTGCCGACAGCCACCACATCACGGCACCCGAGCCCGAGGGTGCCGGGGCCGCTCGCGCGATGCAGGAGGCGGTCCGGTCCGCCGGGCTGACGCCGAGGGACATCGTGCACATCAACGCCCACGCCACCTCGACGCCGGTGGGCGACGTGGCGGAGTCGAACGCGATTCGCCGCGCCTTCGGCGACGACGCGGACGGTATGCCGGTCAGTGCCACGAAGTCGATGACCGGTCACCTCCTCGGGGCGGCCGGCGCGCTCGAGGGTGTGCTGACCGTGCTGGCGATCCGCGACCGGCTGGCGCCGGCGACGGTCAACGTCGACGACCTCGACCCCGAGATCAAGCTGGACGTCGTCCGCGGCGAGGCCCGCAAGCTGCCCGAGGGCGACATCGCAGCCCTGAACAACTCCTTCGGGTTCGGCGGGCACAACGTGGCGGTGACCTTCACCAGCGTCTGAGTCGTCGGCGCGGCCGGCCGGCGGTAGCCCGTTCGGCCAGAGTTGTCCGGCGCCAGCGACCGTCTCGTCACGAATGCCCTAGCGTGTCCTGCCTGAGGGACCAGGGGGTTTGGGTGGTCGGTTCGTCCGGGTCGCAGGGAACGCGCGGACATGAGCGGGTCATCGTCATCGACGACTCGTACGCTCCTCGGATGAGGCGTGCCCTGCGCGCGCACGGGCTGCGCAGCCGCGAGCTGCGCCGGTTCGGCGTCGGGCACTTCGTGGTGGTCCTCGTGCTGATCGCCCTGTGGACCCGCGAGAGCGGCCCGATGGTGGCGGCGTGGGCATCCCTGGTCGTCGGCCTCCCCTACGGGTTGCTCGTGTGGGCAGCGTCAGTGCTGTACACCGTCCACCGGTGGACCCGCCACTTCGCGCGCGAGCTCGCCCCCGGACGCATGCTCGGCCTGACCGTGGGACCGCACAGCATCCGGGTCCGCGACCACGACAGCGCCTCGGAGTACGCGTACGCGATCATCAAGTCGGTCGAGGTGCGCGACGGGGTCGCCCTCGTCCGCCCAGGGTCGGCGTTGTGGGTCGTCCCCCTCGAGCTGTTCGACCCCGTCGACCTGGGCGTGCTGCAGGCCCGGGCGGGCAGGCCCGGCGTCGAGCAGGTGCTGCTGGACTGAGCGCTGGGCACTCGGCCACACGGGGCCGGCCAGGGTCCGGCGCCTACCGACCCGGCGGCTTCGTCTTCGTGTGGCCGTTGGGCAGGACGGTGATGTCGATGAGCGGGGTCGTCGTGGTCGAGGTGGTCGTGGACGGCGGCCTCGTGGTCGTGGTGGTGCTCGGCCTGCTCGTGGAGCGGGTGCTCGTCCGCGACGGGGCGCTCGTCGTGGTGACCCGCGGGGTGGGCGAGGAGGTCGGCGACCTCGTCGACGTGCGGTCCGACGAACGTGCGGCCTTGCTCGCCGTCGCACGTGAGGTCGGGGTCCCGGCGCTGGTGGATGTGAGGGTCTCGGCGGACAGCGAAGCGGAGGCCGACTTCGCCCTTGCCGGCGCGGGAGCGTGGGCCTGCGGCAACATCAGGGCGAGGACCGGGACCGCGGTCAGTCCCCCGATCCAGAGCAGCACGAGGCTGGGCAACGGGTGCCAGCTGCCGGGTCGGCCGGCCTCGCGTCGGTGACGACCGAGCTCTCGGGTGTAGGCGACCACGGTGGTCGCGGCGAGCAGGACGAGCAGCCACAGCCCCCACGCGGCGATGCTCGTCCCCATGGTCAGGTCGGCGGCCAGGATCAGCCAGGCCAGCCACAGCAGCGTCCCCACACCGACTGCGGCCAGCGCCCCGACCAGGGCGTTGGGGCGGGTCACACAATCCTCCGGAAGTCTCGGGTCAGCGCGCCACCTTACCTGCGAGCGCGCCGCCGCCGCGAAAGCCGCAGGTCACCGCGTCGGCCGAACCCTCACCCCACCTTGTGGAGCCAACGCACCGGAGCCCCGTCACCGGCATACCGGAAGGGCTCGAGCTCGGCGTCCCAGTCGGTGCCGAGCAGCTCGGCGAACATCTCCTCGGCTGCCTCGGGCGAGCCCTGTGAGAGCCGTAGCACCTCGCGCAGGCGGTCCTCGTTGACGACCGCGTCTCCACTGGCCGAGGTCCACGTGTGGTGGATCCCCAGGCGCGGGGTGTGCGACCAGCGCGAGCCGTCGGCGCCGGGACTCGGCTCCTCGGTGATCTCGTAGCGCAGGTTGTCCCAGCCCCGCAGCGTCGAGGCGAGCTTGGCGCCGGTGCCCTGCGCACCGTTCCACGGGAACTCCGCGCGGACCAGTGAGGCACCGGCTGGCTGCGGCGTCCAGTCGACCGAGAGCCGCGTGTCCAGCGCGGACTCCAGGGCCCAGGTGATGTGCGGGCACAGCGCCTTGGGGGTGGAGTGAATGAACACCACCCCGCGGGTCATGACACGCGGCATCGCGACAGACATCCGGGCCTCCTTCGGGTCGAGGGACGTCTTCCCCACGAACCTCGTCCGCAGCTGGCTCGGCTGTGTGCCGCGAGTCTTCAGTTGGTCCTGCGCGGCCCATTGTGCACCATCGACCACTTTCGCACCAGCACCACCACGCGCCTCAGGACCGGTCGCACGCAGCAGTATGCCGCGTGGCTGGCTCAGCCACGCGGCATACCTGCGCGCCCGGTCAGGCGGAGGACGGCGTCGCGCTGCCCGAGGAGGACGTGCCGCCGGTGCCGCCCGGACCGGGCCGGCCACCAGGTCCGCCCTCGAGTACGCCGGTGACCGTGAAGTCCTTGCCGACCTGCACGATGATCGGCGTGCCGTCGGCGCGGACCATGTGTGCCTCGTAGACGCCGTCCGAGTCGGTCTCGACGCGCTGGATGGTGGCGCCGGGCTCCTTGGCCTTGGCCGCGGCGGTGACCTTCTCGGCCGTCGTGCCGGTGAGCAGCTGCTCGTCGGAGCGCATCGGCCTGCTCGGGTCGGTGTTGCCGTTGCCGTTGGGCGGCTGTGGCGTGGCGGTCGCCGTGGCGGAGGATGCGGTGACCGCTGCGGTGGCGCTCGTGGTCGCCGGGGTGCCGGAGTCTGCGCTCGCCAGGGTCGCACCGGTGATGGCCAGGGCGGTTGCGCCGGCCAAGCCGGCGGCAACCGGGATGATGCGGATCTTCATGGTGTGCTCCCGTCGTGGGGTTCGGTTGGTGGCACCACCGTCCGGCCCGGCACTGTGGGGGAACCCGCGCGACGCCGTGGAGCACCTGTGAGCCACGACGCCATCCCCGGGGAACCGGCGAGGTAGGCTCGCGGCGCCCAGCGGGTGCTCGCCCATGGGTCTCGGGGCAGTAGCTCAGTCGGTCAGAGCAGCGGACTCATAATCCGTCGGTCGTCGGTTCAAGCCCGACCTGCCCCACCACACG
>JAICSZ010000298.1 GCA_025936615.1 Pedococcus sp.
AGTGGTCGACGTCGTGGCCACCCGACACGAGCGTGGTGGGCACGGTGATGGTGGTGGGGTCGACGTCGACGCGCCGGGGCTCGGGTTGGGGGTCCGCCTGCTCCGCCGCGAGCTGCACGTCGTAGGCGTGGCGCTGCATCACCCGCAACAGCTCGCGGGCGTCGGCGCCCGCGTCCGGCCCCAGCCAGGTGCGGACCATGAGCTCGACCGCCCCGTCCACGTCACCGGCCTCGAGGAGGCGCTCCTCCTCCTCGCCCACCGCCTCCACGGCGGGCGTGGGTTCCAGACCGCGGTATGCCGTGTTGAGCAGCACGAGCGAGGACACCCGGCCGGGGTGGGTCGTCGCCAGCTCCAGCGCGACGCGGCCGCCGAACGAGGACCCCACCACCTCGACGTGGGCGATCCCCAGGTGGGCCAGCAGCGCGTCGAGGTCGTCGGCATTGCTGAACGGCCCCGGGGGCAGCGGCGTCTCGCCGAAGCCGCGCAGGTCGGGGCGCACGACCCGGAACGTGTGGGCGAGGGCGTCGACCAGCGGGTCCCACATGCGGCGGTCCGTCACGCCCGAGTGGATGAGGAGGACCGGCGGGCCGGAGCCCTGGACGTCGTGGGCGAGGAGCATCCTGCGAGCCTAGGACCGGGGCCGCGGCGCAGCACGTGGATACTGCGTCAGCCGCGCTCGAGGAAGGCCGCCTTCTCCTCGTCGACGCGCTCGGCGACGGCGGCGGCGAGCTCGGGGTGTCCCTCGAGCTCGGGGTCGTCCGCGACGATGGCGAAGGCGTCCTGGCGGGCGGCCTCGATGAGGTCCTCGTCCCGCAGGATCCGCAGCCACTCGAGCTGGTTGCGCCCCCCGGACTGCCGGGCGCCGAGCACGTCACCCTCGCGCCGCTGCTCGAGGTCGAGTCGGGCCAGCTCGAAACCGTCGGTCGTCTTCGCGACCGCCTCGAGGCGCGCACGGGCAGCCTCGACGTCGGAGCTGGTCACCAGCAGGCACAGGCCGGGGTGCTCGCCGCGACCGACGCGGCCCCGCAGCTGGTGCAGCTGGGACACCCCGAACCGGTCGGCGTCCATGACGACCATGACCGTGGCGTTGGGGACGTCGACCCCGACCTCGATGACGGTCGTCGAGACCAGCAGGTCGACCTCGCCCCGGGTGAACCGTGCCATCACGGCGTCCTTGTCCTCGGCCGCCATCCGTCCGTGCAGCACCTCGATGGCCAGGCCGGCGAGGGCCGGGGTCTCGCGCAGTGCCGCCTCCACGGCGTGGACGCTCGCCAGCTCCCGCGGCGCCTCGACCGGCTCGCCCTCCTCGTCGACCTCGGGGGGCAGGAACGGTTCGTCCTCGGCGTCCTTGTCGTTGCCGCCGATGCGGGGGCACACGACGTAGGCCTGCCGGCCCGCACGCACCTCCTCGGCGATCCGCTCCCACGTGCGCTCCATCCAGCGCGCGTTGTCGCCCGGCACGACGTGGGTCGCGATCGCCGAGCGGCCCCGCGGCAGCTCGCGCAGCGTGGAGGTCTCCATGTCCCCGAAGACCGTCATCGCCACCGTGCGCGGGATCGGGGTGGCGGTCATGACGAGCACGTGCGGCGGTTGCTTGCCCTTCTCACGCAAGGCATCTCGCTGCTCGACCCCGAACCGGTGCTGCTCGTCCACGACGACGAGGGCGAGGTCGAAGAAGCTGACGGCCTGCTGGATGAGGGCGTGGGTGCCGATGACGATCCCGGCCTCACCCGCGGCCGCGTCGAGCAGTGCCTGCTTGCGCGCAGCCGTGGACTGCGAGCCGGTGAGCAGCGCCACCCTCGTGCCGATGTCGGCACCGCCGAGCATGCCGCCCTCGGCGAGGTCGCCGAGCATGGCGCTGATCGAGCGGTGGTGCTGGGCGGCGAGCACCTCGGTGGGCGCGAGCAGGGCCGCCTGACCGCCCGCGTCGACGGCGGCGAGCATCGCCCGCAGCGCGATGACCGTCTTGCCCGAGCCCACCTCGCCCTGGAGCAGCCGGTGCATCGGGGTGTCCCTGGCCATCTCTGCGGCGAGCGTCTCCCCCACCTCGCGCTGCCCGGCCGTGAGCTCGAACGGGAGCCGCGCGTCGAACGCCGCCAGCAGCCCACCGTCGCGCGGCCGCCGACTCGTGGTCTTCTCGAGCGACTGCCGGTGCCGCCGCTGGGCCAGTGCGGTCTGCAGGACGAAGGCCTCCTCGTAGCGCAGCCGCTTGCGGGACCTCTCGACCTGGGGCCACCCGGTCGGCTGGTGGATGCCGCGCAGCGCCTCGATCCGGGACGGCAGTCCCTGCCTGCTCGCCACCTCGGGCGGCACCACGTCGGTGACCGAGTCGAGCTGGTCGAACACGAGGTTGAGGCTGTCGATGATGGTCCAGTTCTGGACTTTGGCAACCTGCAGGTAGATGGGCAGCAGCCTGCGACGGGCGTCCAGCCCGTCGGAGTCCGGCGGCAGGATCTGGTAGTCGGGGTGGGTCAGCTGCCAGGTCCGCCCATAGCGGCCGACCTTGCCTGCGAAGATCGCCCGGGCCCCCGGGACGAGGCGGCCCTCGTGCCCGAACGGCTTGAAGAAGGTGACCTCCATCTCCTGCGACCCGTCGGTGATCGTGGCGGTCAGGATCCGCCCCCTCCGCTGTCGCATCGGCCGGGTGACGGCCTCCTTGACGTCGGCCACCACGACGACGTACTCGCGCTCGTGCAGGTCGGACAGGTCTGCGTCGAAGGAGGTGTAGCGACGCGGCCAGAACTGCAGCAGGTCGCCCACGGTGTGCAGCCCGCGCTCCTTGGCCAGCTTGGGGGCCGCGCTGGAGATGACCGAGCGCAGGTTGGTGCCCTCGTCGACCACCTACTCCACCCCCAGCAGGAACGGGTAGTGCGGCTGCCCGCCCTCGACCACGCTGACCTCGACGCCGCGGTGTGCGCGCTGGACCCGCTCGGCCAGCACCCGCGCCGCACCGTCGGGCGCCTGCTCCCCGCTGACGAGGGTGACCAGCTCGCCACCGCTGGAGAGCAGCCGTGTGGCGACCTCGACGGCCACCTCCTGCAGGTCGGTGCCGATGACGACGACGTCGCCACCCACCGCACCGAGCACGTCACCGGGCCGGCAGGGACCCGCGCTGGTCAGCGCCTCCTTGCTCGCCACCGCGACAGCCCCGTGGCGGGTCGCCGCCGCGGCGGCGCCCATCTGGGCCGCGTTGCGTGCCGCGCTCGCCTCGGGGTCGAAGACCGCGAGCGCGGCGAGCCCCTGGACCGCGGTCCCGGACGGGACGACGTGGACCTCCAGCCCGTCCTGCTCCGCGGCCCGGGCTGCGGCCCCGGCGGCCAGCACCGTGTCGGCGTCGTTTGGCAGGAGCACCACCCCGAGGGCGTGCGCGGCCCTGGCCGCCTCGAGCAGCTGCCCGGCCGCGGCGCGACGGCCCGGACCGCTTGGCACCACCTGCGCCCCGGCCTGCTCGAACACGGCCGCCAGCCCCGGTCCCGCGGCACACGCCACGACTGCGACGCTCGACGCTGGTCTGCTGCTGCCGCCCTGGTCGGGGAAGTGCGTGACACGCACCCGGTAGGGCCGCCCGGCGTCGAGGCCGGCCTCGATCGCCGCACCCACGTCGTCCACGTGCGCGTGGACGTTCCACACCTGGGGGCCGCCGACGACCAGCACGGAGTCGCCCAGCCCGTCGAGCACGTCGCGCAGGGTGCCGACGAGGGCGTCGTCGCTCTCGCGCAGGAGGTACATGACCTCGTAGGCCGGTCCCGCACCGTGCGCGGGTGCGTCACCGGCCGCGTGCGGCCCGGTCCCGTCGGCCGGCTCCACCGCGGGGTCGACCACCGGCCCGGCGGGGTTCCACTCGGTCCGCCGCCGCAAGGAGGACTCGTCGGCGAAGGGCTCCATGCGAGCCCCCACGTGGCTGGCGTCCTCGTGCACCACCCGGGCGAGCGCCTCGAGCAACAGCAGGTACCCCGCAGCG
>JAICSZ010000450.1 GCA_025936615.1 Pedococcus sp.
ATCAGCCGCGGCCCCAGGGAGTACTGCCGCGACGCCTCCTGGCGGACGTAGCCCAGGTCGACGAGGGTGCGGACCAGGCGGTGGATCGTGGGCAGCGGCAGCTGGGCGTCGCTGGCGAGCTGCGACAGGCTGATCACGCCGCCGGCGTCGGCCATGGTCTCCAGGATCGCGAACGCGCGCTCGAGCGACTGGACGCCGCCGGAGCGCTCCCCACCCTTCGCCGCCGCGCGTGGCTGGGCCTGGGCGCTCATATATCTCCCCGTCCCGTTATGAGAATGAGAAGAAGATTTCGTATCATGGAACTATCGTAAGCCCGCGCGCCCTGCACGACGCGCGTTTCACACCGAAGCGGAGGAACATTCTCGCCATGGCGGACATCACGGTGACCGGCGGACCGGTCGAGCGCAGTGAGCAGGTCCTGACCGAGGAGGCCCTCGCCTTCCTCGCCGAGATCCAGGAGCGCTTCGGCCCCACCCGTGAGGAGCTGCTGGAGGCGCGCGGGACCCGTCGCGCCGAGGTGTCCAAGACCGGCCGGTTGGACTTCCTCGAGGACACCCGCGAGGTTCGCGAGGGCGACTGGCGGGTCGCCGACGCCCCTGCCGACTTCCAGGACCGTCGCGTCGAGATCACCGGACCCACCGAGCGCAAGATGGCGATCAACGCCCTCAACTCCGGCGCCAAGGTGTGGCTGGCCGACCTCGAGGACGCCAACACGCCCCACTGGGCCAACGTGGTCGGGGGCCAGGTCAACCTCTACGACGCGGTCCGCCGCACCATCGAGCTCACCACCCCGCAGGGCAAGCACTACGCGCTCAAGGACCCCGACGGCATACCGACCATCGTGCCGCGCCCGCGCGGCTGGCACCTCGACGAGGAGCACCTCCAGCTCGGCGGCAAGCCGCTCGTGGGAGCGTTCGTCGACTTCGGGCTCTACTTCTTCCACAACGCCAAGGAGCTGCTCGAGCGCGGCAGCGGCCCGTACTTCTACCTGCCCAAGATGGAGTCCCACCTCGAGGCGCGGCTGTGGAACGACGTGTTCACCTTCGCCGAGGAGCGGGTGGGCGTGCCCCACGGCACCATCCGGGCGACCGTGCTCATCGAGACCATCCCGGCGGCGTTCGAGATGGACGAGATCCTCTACGAGCTGCGCGAGCACGCGGCCGGGCTCAACGCGGGGCGCTGGGACTACCTGTTCTCGATCATCAAGTACTTCCGCGACGCGGGGCCGTCCTTCACCCTCCCCGACCGCAACGCCGTGACCATGAACGCGCCGATGATGAAGGCCTACAGCGACCTGCTGGTGCAGACCTGCCACAAGCGCGGGGCGTTCGCGATCGGCGGCATGGCGGCGTTCATCCCGAGCAAGGACCCCGAGGTCAACGAGGAGGCGTTCGCCAAGGTGCGCGCCGACAAGGAGCGCGAGGCGAACGCCGGGTTCGACGGCTCGTGGGTCGCCCACCCCGGCATGGTCGAGCTCTGCAAGGAGGTCTTCACCGAGAAGCTCGGCGACAAGCCCAACCAGCTCGACGTGCTGCGCGAGGACGTCAAGGTCAGCGCCGACGACCTGCTCAACGCCTCCGCCACCCCTGGCGAGCTGACCCTGGACGGCCTGCGCGGCAACGTGTCGGTGGGCATCCAGTACCTCGCCGCCTGGCTCGGCGGCAACGGCGCCGCCGGCATCAACAACCTCATGGAGGACGCCGCGACGGCGGAGATCTCGCGCAGCCAGATCTGGCAGTGGCTCAACAACGAGGCGCAGCTCGCCTCGGGCGAGAAGGTCACCAAGGAGCTGGTCACCTCCGTGGTGGACGAGGAGTATGCCGGGTTGCAGGCTGCCGTGGCCGACGACGCCTCCGCCGCGGCACACCTCGATGCGGCGCGCAAGCTGTTCTTCGAGTGCGCGGTCGACCCGGACTTCCCAGACTTCCTGACGCTGCCGGCCTACGAGGAGGTCCTGCGCGAGGAGCAGTCCGCCCCCTCAGCCTGACCTGCGCCACCTACCCTGCCCCTGCCCCTGCCCTGCCCCTGCAGCAACCTTTGCTAGCAAGGGTTAGTGAGAGGGCCGGGGAGGGCTCAGGCGAGGGGTGGGCGGCGCCAGCGGCCGGCGGCGATCTGGTCGCCGCCCACCCACACGCCGCCGATGTCCGAGGTCGTACCGAGCGCGAACACCTTGGACAGCGCGTCCTCCGGTGACTTGGCGTTGCCCAGCCCGACCGCCAGCGGGTCACCCGGCTCCGGCAGCAGCCAGATCGCGTCGAACTGCTTGCCCACCGACAGGTCGCCCACCTCAGCAGCCAGCCCCAGCGCGTCGGCCC
>JAICSZ010000023.1 GCA_025936615.1 Pedococcus sp.
CCTCATCGTGCCAGTGGCCGCGGCGCTGCTGTGGAAGCACGCCCTCTACAACCCCGAGTACGGCCTGCTCAACGGGTTGCTCAAGGGAATCTTCGGCAACGGCGCGCCGCAGCCGGACTGGATCACCAACAACCCCCTGATCGCGATCATCGCCGCGCTCGTGTGGCAGTGGACGCCGTTCATGATGCTGATCCTGCTGGCCGGACTCCAGAGCCGCCCGCTCGACGTCGTCGAGGCCGCCCGCATCGACGGCGCCAGCAGCTGGCAGATCTTCACCAACATGACGCTCCCGCACCTGCGCCAGTACATCGAGCTGTCCGCGCTGCTCGGCGCCATCTACGTGGTGCAGAACTTCGACCACGTCTTCACCATCACCTCTGGCGGGCTCGGCACGGCGAACCTGCCCTACTTCATCTACCAGACCTTCTACACCGCGCAGGACTACGGTCGCGCCTCGGCAGCGGGCGTGGTGGTCGTCATCGGCACGATCATCATCGCCACCCTCGCCCTGCGAACCGTCTTCAGCCTGTTCAAGGAGGAGCAACGATGAGCACCGCCGCGAACCCGGAGACCACCGCCACGCCGACCGGCACGGCGCGACGCTCCGGCACCGTGCCCGGGTCCGGTCCGACCCAGGAGTACACCCACGCGAAGCCGCCCCGCGGCTCCGCCCTGCTCTCGCTGCTCGCGTGGGTCATCGGCGTGCTCTTCGCGCTCCCGGTGCTGTGGATGATCCTCACGTCATTCCACAAGGAGACCGACGCCGCCAAGAACCCGCCGGACGTCTTCGCCCCGCTCAGCCTGGACGGCTACCGCAGCTTCTTCGACGCCGGGCCGTGGCCGCCGCTGCTCAACTCCATCACCGCCAGCGTCATCTCGACGGCCCTGGTCCTCCTGCTGGCCTTCCCCGCCGCCTACGCCCTGTCGATCCGGCCCGTGAAGAGGTGGACCGATGTCCTGTTCTTCTTCCTGTCCACCAAGATGCTCCCCATCGTCGCCGGCATCCTGCCCCTCTACCTGTTCGCGCAGAAGGTCCACCTGCTCGACAACATCTGGTGGCTGATCCTGCTCTACACCGCCATGAACCTGCCGATCGCGGTCTGGATGCTGCGCTCGTTCCTCGCCGAGGTGCCGGTCGACATGCTCGAGGCGGCCTCGGTGGACGGCGCGAGCCTGACCCGCACCCTGCGCTCGATCGTCGCGCCGGTCGTCATGCCCGGCATCGCGGCCGCAGCCCTGATCTGCTTCATCTTCAGCTGGAACGAGCTGCTGCTCGCGCGGGTGCTCACCGGCACGCGGGCCGGCACCGCGCCGGTATTCCTCACCGGCTTCGTCACCAGCCAGGGCCTGTTCCTCGCCAAGGTCTGCGCAGCCTCGTTCGTGGTGTCGATCCCCGTGCTCGCCGCCGGTTTCGCCGCCCAGGACAAGCTCGTCCAGGGCCTGTCCATGGGCGCGGTGAAGTGAGCCACTCGACGCCGACCCCGCTCTCCAACAAGACCATCGGTGAGCTGGATGCGAGCGTCGGCAAGCCGGCATACGACCGCTCGAAGCTCACCACGGGCATCGTCCACTTCGGCGTCGGCGGCTTCCACCGGGCCCACCAGGCGATGTACCTCGACGCCCTCATGAACGAGGGCAAGGCCCTCGACTGGGCGCTGTGCGGCGTGGGCGTACTACCGCACGACCGACGCATCGTCGACACGCTCAACGGCCAGGACGGGCTCTACACCCTGGTCGTCAAGCACCCCGACGGGCGACGGGAGCCCAGGGTGATCGGCTCGATCGCGACGATGCTCTTCGCGCCGGACAACCCGCAGGCCGTGGTCGACCTGCTCGCCGACGAGCGGACGCGCATCGCCTCGCTCACCATCACCGAGGGTGGCTACCTCGTGAACCAGGTGACCGGCGAGTTCGACGCCGCCGACCCCTCGATCCAGGCCGACCTCTCAGCCGACTTCGCCGACGGCGACTCCCCCACCACGGCGTTCGGCTACCTCACGGCGGCGCTTGACCGGCGCCGCCGTGACGGCCGACCACCGTTCACGGTGATGAGCTGCGACAACCTGCCCGACAACGGCGACGTCGCCAAGCGGATGCTGTGCGCGTTCGCGCGCGTCAAGGACCCCGAGCTCGCCGACTGGATGGAGGCAGAGGTCCCCTTCCCCAACTGCATGGTCGACCGGATCACGCCGGTCACGACGCCGGAGGACATCGAGCGCCTGGGTGAGGAGTTCGGGGTGGCCGACGGGTGGCCGGTGGTGTGCGAGCCGTTCACCCAGTGGGTGCTCGAGGACCACTTCGGCCAGGGCCGACCGCAGTTCGAGGACGCCGGGGTGCAGCTGGTCGACGACGTCGTGCCCTACGAGCTGATGAAGCTGCGGCTCCTCAACGCCAGCCACCAGGCCCTGTGCTACCTCGGCTACCTCGCCGGCTACCGCCATGCCCACGAGGTCGCGCAGGACCCCTTGTTCGCCCGCTTCCTCCTGGGGTACATGGAGCGCGAGGGCACCCCGACCCTGCGCCCCGTCCCGGGCGTGGACCTCGACGCCTACCGCCACGAGCTGGTCGCGCGGTTCGCCAACCCCGAGATCCGCGACACCCTCGCCCGGCTGTGCGCCGAGTCCTCCGACCGGATCCCGAAGTGGCTGGTCCCGGTCATCAGGGCCAACCTGGCCTCCGGCGGCCAGATCGACCTGTCCGCCCTCGTGGTCGCCTCCTGGGCCCGGTACGCCGAGGGCGTCGACGAGCAGGGCAACCCCATCGAGGTCGTTGACCGCCTCAAGGACCGCGTCATGGCCGCCGCTGCGCGGCAGCAGGACGACCCCCTGGCCTTCATCCGCGACCGCGACCTCTTCGGCGACCTCGTCGACGACGAGCGCTTCAGGAGCGCCTACACCGCGGCGCTCGACCGGTTGCACGCAGCGGGAGCGCGGTCGACGCTGGAGGCGTGGACCGCCGAGAACGCCTGAGCAGATGCGCGTCGCCGTCCTGAACCGCCCCGGCGAGGTGGCGGTGGTCGACCGCCCGACCCCCGAACCCGGCCCCGACGAGGTGCTGGTCCGGGTGCACGCCGTCGGGGTCTGCGGCTCCGACACCCACTACTTCGACCACGGGCGGATCGGCCGCTTCGTGGTCGAGTCGCCGCTGGTCCTCGGCCACGAGGCGAGCGGCGTCATCGAGGGAGTGGGGTCCCACGTCGACCCGGCCCGCGTCGGCGAACGGGTGTCGATCGAGCCGGGCGTGCCCTGCCGCCAATGCGTGCAGTGCCTTGCCGGGCGCTACAACCTCTGTCCCGACATGGTCTTCCACGCGACACCACCGGTGGACGGCTCGCTCGCCGAGCTCGTCGTCATCCACCATGCGTTCGCCCACGCCGTGCCCGACTCGGTGAACGACGAGGAGGCGGCGCTGCTCGAGCCGCTGTCGGTCGGCATCTGGGCGTGCCGCAAGGGCATGGCCGGCCCCGGCAGCCGGGTCCTGGTCACCGGGGCCGGCCCGATCGGCCTGGTCTGCGTCCAGGTGGCCCGCGCCTGCGGCGCGAGCGAGGTCGTGGTCAGCGACGTCAACGCCGAACGCCTCGCAGTCGCAATGGAGCTCGGTGCGACCGACGCCTTCCTGTCTGGTTCCGTCACGCTCGAGGACTGGTATGCCGGTCGGCCGGCTCCCGAGGTGCTCCTCGAGTGCTCGGGGCACGCCGGGGCGACCCTGGACGCCATCCGGGTCCTGGCACCGGCCGGTCGGGCGGTCCTCGTCGGCATGGGCGGCGACGAGCTCGCCCTACCCCTGGCGGTCGTGCAGGAGCGCGAGCTGCTGGTGACGGGGACCTTCCGCTACGCCAACACCTGGCCCACCGCGATCGGACTCGTCGCGTCCGGCCAGGTGGACCTCGCGCGCCTGGTCACAGGCCGCTTTCCGCTGACGGAGAGCGCGGCGGCACTCACCGCCGCCCGCGACACCCCCGGCGCCATCAAGGCCGTCATCAACCCGCAGGAGTGAGCCGATGTCGACGATGAGCGCTGCCCGGCTGCCGGGCAACAGCACGGTCGAGCACGTCGAGGTGGAGGTCCCCCAACCCGGTCCCGGCCAGGTGTTGCTGCGGATGCGCGCGTCGTCGATCTGCGGGAGCGACATCCGCGCCATCTACCGCGAGCACCTCGGGCACGGCGCCGAGGCCTACCGCGGGGTGGTCGCCGGCCACGAGCCGTGCGGCGAGGTCGCGCAGCTCGGCCCGGGCACCCGTCGGCTGTCCGTGGGCGACCGGGTCGTCGTCTACCACATCGCCGGCTGCGGAATGTGCCGCGAGTGCCGGCGCGGCTACCAGGTCGCGTGCCTCTCGTCGTTCCGAGCGGCCCACGGCTGGCAACGCGACGGCGGGCACGCCGAGTTCATGCTCGCGGAGGAGGCCTCGTGCATCCTGCTTCCCGAGCCGCTCACCTTTGTCGACGGGGCGTTGGTGTCCTGCGGGTTCGGCACGGCGTACGAGGCACTGCTGCGCGGCGGCGTGGGTGGACGGGACCGCCTCCTGGTGACGGGGCTCGGCCCGGTCGGGCTGGCGGCCGCGATGCTCGGGCAGGCGCTCGGCGCCACCACCGTCATCGGCTCGGATGCCTCCCCAAAGAGGGTCGAGCTGGCCCTGGAGCTGGGGCTGGTCGACACGGCAGTGACGCCTGACGCGCTGGACGATGCCGTCCGCGAGAGCACCGGTGGGCGGGGCTGCGAGGTCTCCCTCGACTGCTCGGGGAACGCCGCCGCTCGGGAGTCCGCGCTGCGGAACACCCAAGCGTGGGGACGCTGCGTGCTGGTCGGCGAAGGTGGCCGCATCGACTTCGCCGTCTCCGACCTGTTGATCCACAAGCAGATCGCCCTCCACGGGTCGTGGGTGACCTCGCTGTTGCACATGGAGGAGCTGCTCGAGCTGCTCGTCCGCTGGGACCTGCACCCCGAGGAGGTGGTGACCCATCGCTACCCGCTCAGTGACGCCGGCGCGGCATACCAGGTTGCGGATGCCGGCCAGTCCGGCAAGGTGACCATCGTGATGGAGGACTGATGGCCGACGCCCAGCGCACGCTCGTCGCGGGGGTCGACTCCTCGACGCAGTCGTGCAAGGTCGTCGTGTGCGACGCCGCGACCGGTGAGGTGGTTCGGACCGGCCGGGCGGCGCACCCCGACGGCACGGAGGTGCACCCCGACCGCTGGTGGGAGGCCTACCAGCAGGCCACCGCCGACGACCTGCTGGCAGGGGTGTCGGCGATCTCGGTCGGCGGCCAGCAGCACGGCATGTGCGCCCTCGACGAGGCGGGGGCGGTGGTGCGGGATGCGCTGCTGTGGAACGACACGAGGTCTGCGCAGGCCTCGCGCGACCTGGTCGCCGAGCTGGGGGCCGCGACGTGGGTCGAGCGCACTGGGTCGGTGCCCGTGCCCAGCTTTACGGTGACCAAGGTTCGCTGGCTGGCGGAGCACGAGCCCGACAAGGCGGCCCGGGTTGCTCAGGTGGTGCTGCCGCACGACTGGCTCACCGGCCGGATCCTCAAGCAGGGCAATGCCTTTGAGGAGTATGCCACCGACCGGGGGGACGCCTCGGGCACCGGGTACTTCTCCACCGCGGACGGTGCGTACCTGCCAGACATCCAGGAGCTCGCGTTCGGAAGGCCGTTCGGGACGCCCCGTGTGCTCCAACCACACGAAGCGGCCGGGCGGACATCCGACGGCGTCCTCGTCGGCCCGGGGACGGGCGACAACGCCGGCGCGGCCCTCGGTCTGGGCCTGCGACCGGGGGACGTGGTCGTGTCCCTGGGGACGAGCGGCGCGGTGTTCGCGGACCACCAGTCCCCGGTGCACGACCCGAGCGGTGACGTTGCCGGGTTCGCCAGCGCCAGCGGCGGCCACCTGCCGTTGATGTGCACGCTCAACGCAGCCCGGGTGCTGAGCGCCGCCGCACACCTGGTCGGCACCGACCTGACCGGCCTCGACCAGCTGGCCCTGGCCACCGCCCCTGGCGCGGGAGGCCTGAGCCTGCTGCCCTACCTCGACGGCGAGCGCACGCCCAACCTGCCCGAGGCGACCGGGACCCTGGGCGGCCTGACCCGTGCCAACGCCACCCCGGAGAACCTCGCCCGCGCCGCCGTCGAGGGCATGCTCGCCAACCTCGTCGCCGGCGTGGAGGACCTGCGCGGGCTGGGCATCCCGGTGGAGCGGGTGCTGCTCATCGGCGGCGCCTCCGCCTCGCGTGCGGTGCGCGCCATCGCGCCCGGGCTCTTCGGCGTACCTGTGGTGGTGCCCGAGCCCGGTGAGTACGTCGGCCTCGGCGCCGCCCGGCAGGCGGCGTGGGTGCTGGCCGGCGGTGCGCAGCCGCCGCAGTGGCCGGTGCGGTTCGAGGAGACCCTCGAGCCGGGAGACGGCACCTGGGGCCCCGAGGTCCTCGCCCGCTACGCCGCGCTGCTGGCGACCGTCCACGACCGCTGAGCTCGCCTGAGGACTGCGGCAGGATGGCCGGATGAGCTACCCACCGCCCATCTACGACCACGACACCGGCGAGGTCAGCGCCTGGCTCCGTCCAGCAAACTCGGGGCCGGACCTGGTGTACCCCAATGGAAACCGCGTCCGGTACCTCGCGACCGGCGAGTCCACGGGAGGCACCTATGGGCTGTACCACTGGGATTTCGCGGGTCCCCGCAGCGGTCCCGACTCGCACTTCCACAAGACCCTGACCGAGTCGTTCTACGTCCTGACCGGTGAGGTGAGCATCTTCGACGGAGAGCGGTGGAACACCACGCGCCCCGGGGACTTCGTGCACGTGCCGGCCGGTGGCCTGCACGGCTTCCGAAACGAGTCAGGTCCCGCGTCGATGCTGCTGCACTTCGCGCCGGGCGCTCCACGGGAGGGGTACTTCGAGGGGCTGGCCCGGGTCGCGGCCGGCGAGACCATGAGCGGTGCCGAGCGCGATGAGTTCATGCGCCACCACGACAACTGGTGGGCCGGCAGCTAGCTAGCGACGACCCAGCTCGGCGGCCAGCTGGAGCCGCACGGCCAGCCGCACCGCGGGGTCGTCGAGGTCGAGACCGGCCAGGTCGGCAATGCGTGCCATGCGGTAGCGCATGGTGTTGGGGTGCACGTGGATGGCCCGCGCGGCCTGCGCAGGGGCGCCGGGGTGGTCCAGCCACGCCGCCAGCGTCTCGACGTAGTCGCTGCCGCGCTCGGCGTCGTGGTCCCGCAGCAGGGACACCGGACCGAGCACGTCCTCACCGAGCGCCGCCGCGGCGCGCATCACGGTCACCTCGGCCCAGAGCTCCTCGTGGGTGCGTGCCGGATCGCCCTGCGACGCCGCGCGATCCGCCTCCAGCGCCTCGCGTTGGGAGCGTTCCAGCTCCGCGGGCCGGTATGCCGGTCGGCCGGCCCTGGCGGTCAGGCCGAGGTCCTTGCCGCCCGCCACCGCCACCACGGTGGTCAGCCAGGCCCACGACCCGGGTGAGCCGTCCTCGGACGCACGCACCACGGCATACACACGTCCGTCGAGGTCGGCCAGCAGCGGGTGCGGCCAGGCGTGCCGTCGGCACACCGACTCCCACACGTCGGGCAGCCGCGCCGGGTCCCCGTGCCCGCCGAGCGCCACCGCTCGCCAGGGCCCTGTGGGCAGCCACTCGTCCGCGCCCGCGGCACTGCCCGACAGCACCCCGCGCAGCCGGTCCGCGGCCACTCGTCGAGTCAGGTCCGACTGGGCGCGCAGGCGCAGCAGGTGCAGGGCCACGACCGACCCGGCCTGAGTCAGCTCGGCGACGACCGCGGGCGCGGGCCGTTCCTCGACCACCGCCCAGATCGACCCGAGCCACTCGCCGCCGGCCCGCACCGGCACGACGAGCCGCGGCTTGGTGTCGCCGGTGGCGGGCACGTAGACCGGCTCGTTGGATCTGGCCAGCCGCCGGAACACGCCCTGCGCCCGGAGCGTGGCGAGCACCTCGTCGGGCACGCGGCGGCCGACGATCGTCGAGACCCGGGCCGAGTCCGTGAGGTCCTGGCGGCTGGAGTAGGCCAGCACCCGCGACTGGGCGTCCTCGATGGTCACCGGTGCGTCGACAAGGGCGGCGGCGGCGTCGGCGAGGGTGAACAGGTCGTCCTGCACCGGGGCGTCCTCGCGCCGGCTGGCCCCGAGTGCGGCCCGGTCGATGACGCCGCGCAACAGCCAGACGAGGTGTGCCCACGACGCCTGCTCGGCGAGCTCGACGAGGGCGACCCGCTCGCGGCGGGCGCGTTCGCGCACCGTCCGGCGCCGCGCCAGGCTGCGGCGCAGCACCACCCCGCCGGCGCCGGCCCGAGCCGCCGCCGACACCAGGTCGGCCGCCGACTCCGCCGTCTCGACCCCCACGCCGAGCACTAGGTCGCCGGGCTGGCCGACCACCGCTTGGGCCGGCTCGGCGATCGTGACGTCGTCCACCTCTGCTCCGGGCTGTTCCACGCCGAGGGTGAGCAACCCTGCGAGGGTTCCCACGAGGTCGGGGATGGCGAGCATGCGCCGAGCATGACGCGCTTTGTGTCCTGAGCACAAGCGGCGGTGACCCCTTTGTGCGCTCCGGCCGAGGCGGCATACCTCGGCGCTCGGGACGATGGAGAAAGGACCACCTCCCGCCCTCCACCGAAGGAAGCCATGACCTCCGCCGCCACGACCACCACCGCCTCCGGCCTGCCCGTCCCCCAGCGTGTCGCCGTCGTCGGCGCCGGCATGGTCGGCCTGGCCACCGCCTGGTTCCTCCAGGAGCGGGGCGTCGAGGTCGTCGTCCTCGACCGCGAGGGCGTCGCTGCGGGGTCGTCGTGGGGCAACGCCGGCTGGCTCACCCCCGGGATCGCCACGCCGCTGCCCGAGCCGGCCGTCCTGAAGTACGGCCTGCGGGCGGTGCTGTCGCCCTCCTCGCCGGTCTACGTGCCGCCGAGCGCGGACCCGAGGTTCCTCAAGTTCGTCACCGGCTTCACCCGCCACTCGACGATGAAGGCCTGGAAGAAGGCCATGGGCTCGCTGGTGCCGGTCAACGACCTGTCGCTGGAGAGCTTCGACCTGCTCAAGGCCGGCGGGGTGCAGGCCGACACCCACGAGGCGAAGTCGTTCCTCGCGTCGTTCCGCACCGCGCAGGAGCGCACGACCCTCCTCGAGGAGATCGAGCACATCCACGCGGCCGGCCAGCACATCGAGTTCGAGGCGCTCGACGGCGACCAGGCCCGTGCGATCGAGCCGTCGCTGTCCGACGAGATCGGCGCCGCGATCCTGCTCAAGGGGCAGCGCTTCATCAACCCGGGCGAGTTCGTCCACGCTCTCGCCGACTCGGTCAAGGCGCGCGGCGGCAAGGTGGTCGACGGCGCGACGGTCACCGGCGTCCGGGACACCGGCCACGGCGTGGCCGTCAGCACCTCCGAGGGCTCGGTCGAGGAGTTCGACGCGGTCGTGCTCGCCACCGGCGCCTGGCTGGGCCAGCTCGCGCGGCAGTTCGGCGTGCGCAAGGTGGTGCAGGCCGGGCGTGGGTACTCCTTCTCCGTCGAGCTGGACCAGGTGCCCAACGGGCCCGTCTACTTCCCGGCCGAGCGAGTCGCCTGCACGCCGATCGGCGACCGGCTGCGCGTCGCCGGGATGATGGAGTTCCGCAAGCCCGAGGCCGCGCTCGACCAGCGCCGGATCAAGGCGATTGCCGAGGCCGCCCGCCCGCTGCTGCGCGGCGCCGACCTCGACAACCGCCAGGACGAGTGGGTCGGTTCGCGGCCGTGCACCGCCGACGGGCTGCCGCTGATCGGCGCCACGAAGTCCCCGCGGGTGTTCGCCGCGGGTGGGCACGGCATGTGGGGCATCACCCTCGGCCCGGTGACCGGCCGCCTCCTCGCCGAGACGATGGTGACCGGCAAGCAGGTCGAGCAGCTGCGCCCCTTCAGCCCCCTGCGCTGAGTCCCCATACCTCTCCACCAAAACGGGGGTTGCGTCGGCGGAACAGGAGCAATGACTCCCGGTTCAGTTGCGCAACCCCCGTTTTGCCGTGTCCCGGGTGGCCATCACAGGCAACGCCTCTCCGCATTGTTGACTTCATACCTCAGGGGGGTATGTTGTTGGCTATGGCGACGAGCGAGAACCCCCCTCCCTACGGCTACACCGCCCTCAAGGACAGCCACCTCAAGCGGCTGCGGCGCATCGAGGGACAGGTGCGCGGCCTGCAGCGCATGGTCCAGGAGGACAAGTACTGCATCGACATCCTCACCCAGGTGTCGGCCGCCACCAAGGCGCTCCAGTCGTTCTCGCTCGAGCTCCTCGAAGAGCACCTCGAGCACTGCGTCGTCGACGCCGCCCGCAAGGGCGGCCCCGAGGCGCAGGACAAGGTTCGCGAGGCCTCCGACGCCATCGCCCGCCTGGTCCGGTCCTGACCCCCACCCCAACGAAACGGAGCACCCGATGAGCACCCAGACCTTCGACGTCGTCGGCATGACCTGCGGCCACTGCGCGAGCGCCGTCACCGAGGAGCTCAGCGCCCTCGACGGCGTCACCGACGTGCAGGTCGACCTGGTCGCCGGCGGCACCTCCCACGTCGCCGTCGCGGCCGACCGCGAGCTGACCCCGGCCGAGGTGGACGCCGCCCTCGACGAGGCGGGCAACTACAGCCTGGTCCGATGACCACCCCCACCCGCGACGTCGAGCTCGTCATCGGGGGCATGACCTGCGCCTCCTGCGCGGCGCGGGTGGAGAAGAAGCTCAACAAGCTCGACGGGGTCACCGCCACGGTCAACTACGCCACCGAGAAGGCCCGGGTCAGCTTCCCCGACGCCCTCACCCCCGAGGACCTGGTCCACACCGTCGAGCAGACGGGGTACACCGCGACCCTTCCCGTGGTGGACGCGGAGGGTCCCGCCGCAAGCAACGCCGAGACCGACCAGGACCGTGACCTGCGCACCCTGCGCCAGCGGTTCTACATCTCGGCCGCCCTGGCCGTGCCGGTGATTGCGCTGGCGATGGTCCCGGCCTGGCAGTTCCGCAACTGGCAGTGGGCCTCGCTGGTACTCGCCGCGCCGGTCGTCGTGTGGGGTGGCTGGCCGTTCCACCGCGCCGCGGTGCAGAACCTACGACACGGCCAGTCGACCATGGACACCCTCATCTCGGTCGGCACCATCGCAGCCTTCGGCTGGTCCCTCTACGCACTCTTCTTCGGCACCGCAGGCATGCCCGGCATGACCCACCCCTTCGAGCTCACCCTCCAGCGCAGCGACGGCAGCGGCAACATCTACCTCGAGGCGGCTGCCGGTGTCACCGCCTTCCTCCTGGCCGGCCGCTACGCGAAGGCCAGGGCCAAGCGCGCTTCCGGTGCGGCGCTGCGGGCCCTGCTCGAGATGGGCGCCAAGGACGTCACCGTGCTCCGCGGGGAGGGCGATGCCACCCGCGAGGTGCGGGTGCCGGTCTCCGAGCTGACCGTCGGGACCCGGTTCGTGGTGCGTCCCGGCGAGAAGGTCGCGACGGACGGCGAGGTGGAGCAGGGCACCAGCGCCGTCGACGTCTCGATGGTCACCGGTGAGTCCGTGCCCGCCGAGGTCGGTCCCGGCGACCCCGTCATCGGGGCCACGGTCAACGCCGGAGGCCGGCTGGTCGTCCGCGCTACCCGGGTCGGCGCCGACACCCAGCTCGCGCAGATGGCCCAGCTGGTGGAGGACGCCCAGAACGGCAAGGCCCAGGTGCAGCGGCTCGCCGACCGCATCAGCGGCGTCTTCGTGCCGGTCGTCATCGTCCTCGCGCTCGCGACCCTCGGGACCTGGGTCGCCATCGGGGGAGGCTGGACCGCGGCCTTCACCGCTGCCGTGGCAGTGCTCATCGTCGCCTGCCCGTGCGCCCTCGGCCTCGCGACGCCGACCGCGCTCATGGTGGGCACCGGTCGCGGCGCCCAGCTGGGTCTGCTGATCCGCGGGCCCGAGGTGCTCGAGTCGACCAGGCAGGTGGACACCGTCGTGCTCGACAAGACGGGCACGGTGACCACCGGGCGCATGGCGCTGCAGGACGTCGTCCCGGCCGAGGGCGAGGCCGCCGGCCAGGTCCTACGACTTGCCGGTGCCGTCGAGAAGGCATCCGAGCACCCGGTGGCGGCGGCCATCGCCAAGGCCGCTGCCGTGGACGCCAGCCTGCCGCCGGTGACGGACTTCTCGTCCACGCCCGGTCTCGGGGTGCAGGGCACCGTGGAGGGCCACGCCGTGGTGGTCGGGCGGCCGCGGCTGCTCGCCGACTGGTCGGTGCCGGTCCC
>JAICSZ010000200.1 GCA_025936615.1 Pedococcus sp.
GGTGTCGAACCCGGCGCGGCCGGCGCGTCCCGCGATCTGGTGGAACTCACGGGCCCGCAGGACCCGTTGCCTGGAGCCGTCGTACTTCACCAGCCCGGTGAACAGCACCGTGCGGATCGGCACGTTGATGCCCACACCCAGGGTGTCCGTGCCGCACACGACGCGCAGGAGCCCGTCCTGGGCGAGCTGCTCCACGAGCCGCCGGTACCGGGGCAGCATCCCCGCGTGGTGCACCCCTATACCGGCGCGCACGAGCGGGGAGAGCGTCCTGCCGAACCCGGCGGTGAACCGGAAGCCCCCGATCCGAGCGGCGATCGCCTCCTTGTCCGCCGCTCGAACCGACTTCAGCGACAGCAGTGTCTTGGCGTGGTCGAGTGCCGCCGCCTGGGTGAAGTGGACGACGTAGACCGGCGCCTGGTGGGTGGTCAGCAGCTCCTCGACGGTCTCGTCGAGCGGGGTCATGGCCCAGGAGAAGGACAGCGGGACGGGGCGCTCGGTGCCGGTGACCAGCGCCGTCTCCCGGCCGTTCCTGCGCGAGAGGTCCTGCGCGATGGGCGTGATGTCGCCGAGCGTTGCGGACATGAGCAGGAACTGCGCCTGGGGCAGCTCGAGCAGCGGCACCTGCCAGGCCCACCCGCGGTCCGGCTCGGCGTAGTAGTGGAACTCGTCCATCACCACGAGTCCGACGTCGGCGTCCCTGCCCTCGCGCAGCGCGATGTTGGCGAGGATCTCGGCGGTGCAGCAGATGATCGGGGCGTCGGGGTTGACCGAGGCGTCGCCGGTGAGCATGCCCACCTCGGAGGCGCCGAACAGCTCGCACAGCTCGAAGAACTTCTCCGAGACGAGCGCCTTGATGGGTGCCGAGTAGAAGCTCACCCGGTCACCCGCCAGCGCGGCGAGGTGCGCACCGACCGCCACGAGCGACTTGCCGGAGCCGGTCGGCGTCGAGAGCACCACGTTCTCCCCAGCGAGTAGGGCGACCAGCGCCTCGTCCTGGTGGGGGTACGGAGCGAGGCCACGCTCCGTCGCCCACGCCGCGAACGCGGCATACACCTCGTCCGGGTCCGCGCCCACGGGGACGAGGCCGGCGAGGGGCGGGGTGGTGGCAGGCATCGCCGGCCATCCTCGCACCCACGCCGTCGGAGCCCTTCGGTAGCGTCCGCCCGGTGAGGCCCGAGACGTTCGAGACGACCACGACGAGGCTGGTGCTGCGGCGCCCCAGCGAGGCCGATCGGGCCTTCCACGACGAGGTGCACAGCGACGCCCGCCTCTACGCCCATGCGCCGCACGTGGTCGGCACGCCGGCCTCGAACGCCACAGCGTTCGAGGCGATCCTGCGCCACTGGGCCGAGCACGGGTTCGGCTACTGGGTGGCGGAGGACAAGCAGTCGGGTATGCCGGTGGGCTGGGTCGGCGTGCGGCGCGCCGACGGGTACCTCAACCTCTACTACCGGTTCGTGGTCGCGGCGCAGGGGCGCGGCCTGGCCACGGAGGCGGCCCGCGCTGCCGTCGCCATGGCGCGCGAACGTGTGCCCGGGCTACCGGTCCGGGCGCTGGTCAAGGAGCACAACACGGCTTCCGTGCGGACCGCCCTGGCAGCTGGGCTTGCCGCGACGGACCGCACCGTCGTGCTCCACGACGACCGGCCCGACGAGCCGGCGTCCCTGGTGTTCGAGGCCACGTGACCAGCCGTCAGGCGTCCTGGCCCAAGCGGCGCTCCACGTGCTCGAGCGAGGCCACGACGTACTGCACGGCGTCGGCTCCGGCAGCGGCCACGAGGATGTCGGTGGCCAGCCGGGTCGTGCGCGGCGCGAGGACGTGCGCGCAGACCAGGCCCGTCGCCGTCCACTGCGCCATGCAGAAGGGACAGGTGAACAGCTCGGCAACAGCGTGGGGCAGCGGACGGTTGCGGGCCCAGCCCGCCACCTCCTCGTTGACCTCTGACGGCAGGCCGTGGCCGGCATACCGCGTCAACGGCGCCCGCAAGGGGCTGGTCACCGAGTCCTTGGTGACCAGCCGGCTCAGCCGTGCCGTCGCGACCGCGATGCGCGCCACGTCAGCCCACCGCAGCTGCCGGTCCTCCGTCGGCGCCTTCCGGGCCCACGCGACCAGGCCGCCGCCGAGCACTGCGTAGACGCCCATCAGGACGACGTAGCCCCGCAGCGGTCGCGGCTTGCCGTGTGCGTACTGCTGCTGGACCTCGCTGGGCTCCCTCGGGCTCACACCGTTCGACTACCCCGGGCCGCGTCGACGAAACGGCGACTGCTGGTCCGCGCAAACCAGCCCCGGCCCCCAGGACCTGCGGCGCACAGCCCGGTGTGCCAGCGTGAGGAGCATGCTCCTCACGGATCGGGTCATGGTGGTCACCGGCGGCAACAGCGGCATCGGGGAGGGCATCGTCCTCGAGGCGGCCCGAGAGGGCGCAGCCGTGGTGATCGACTACGTGAGCAACGGGGCCCACGCCGACGAGCTGGTTGCACAGATCACCAAGGACGGGGGTCGAGCCGTCGCCGTAGAGGCCGATGTGAGCAAGGTCGCGGACCTCCGGCGCCTCGTCGATGCAGCCGTGGACAGCTTCGGCCGGCTGGACGTGTGGGTGAGCAACGCCGGCATCGAGTTCGGGCAGTCGCTGCTCGAGACCACCGAGGAGCGCTACGACACGCTGCTCGGGGTCAACCTCAAGGGTGCAGTCTTCGGCGCGAAGCTGGCCGCCGAACAGATGGTCAAGCAGGGTGCGGGCGGCGTCATCGTCAACATCTCCTCCATCCACGAGGACTGGCCGATGCCGACTGACCTCGCGTACTGCGTGAGCAAGGGCGGGATGCGCATGCTGACCCGCACGGCAGGGGTGGAGCTTGGCAAGCAGGGCATCCGGATGGTCGGCATCGGCCCGGGAGCCATCGTCACGCCCATCAACCAGGACACCCTCGACGACCCGGAGGAGCTCGCTGCGCTCGAGTCGGCCATCCCGCTGGCCTACCTCGGCAAGCCCGTGGAGATCGGGCGGCTGGTGTGCTTCGCCGCCTCCGACGCGGGGTCGTACATCACCGCGACGACGCTGTTCGCGGACGGTGGGCTGATGCAGAAGCCGGGTGCTGTCTAGCCACAAGGGTCGGGTGAGGGCTGGATGGCCGACACCCTCGGCGCCGGCTCGCGTCAGCTGGGTTCGAGGGTGGGGCGGTGCCCTGCCCAGCGTGCCAGGTCGACCCGGTTCGCCGTGCCGGTCTTCGCGAGCAGGTGGCTGATGTGCGAGCTCACGGTCTTCTCGCTCACGACCAGCGCACGTGCAATCTCGCCGTACGTCCGACCGGCGACGACGTGGGCGAGCACCTCCTCCTCCCGCTCCGTCAGGTGCACGCCGGACGTCGAGCCCTCCCCGGCCGGGACCGCCCCCACCACCGGCTCACCGAGCGGGACGCGGGCCGATCGGGCGAGGGTGTGCACCTGCTCCAGGTCGGGCAGCGCCTGCAATTTCGTCGCCAGCGCCTGGGACCGTCGCAACGCCTCCACCGCTTCCCCTCGCCGCGACGTGCCTGCGTCGAAGAGGGACTCTGCCAGCCTCCACCGCGCGTAGCACTCCTCCCACGGCAGCACGTCCCGGAGCAGCTCAGCGGTGGCCTGCCAGGCGTCTGCCCGTGCGGGGGAGAGCCGGGCCCTGGCACGCTCCGCGGCATACAGGGCATCCAGGCCCGCGAGCTGCCGGTAGTAGACCTCGTCCCCGCCGCTGTCCTGGATCGTCTGGGGGAAGCGGCGTTCGAGGGCGTCGACCTCGGTGAGCAGGGGTTGCACTTCCTCGCGGGCGTCGCGCCGCTGCTGGGCGAGGTCTGCGAGGCCGCGCGTGGCGAGCGGCAGGAGCCACTCGGCGAGCGTGGGCGGAACCCCCGGTGTGGACGCCCCCACGAGGGCGGCGTCGACGCAGCCGCGCAGGTCGCCGGCAGCCAGGCGGACCATGGCTCGTACGGCGTCGAACTCCATGTTGAGGAAGGTCGAAGGCCCGCTGAAGAGCTCCTCGGCGCGGGCCAGGTGGCCTTCCGCCTCGGGCACCCGGCCCTGCAGTGCGGCGAGCTGGGCCGCCAGCAGCCGCGCGCTCACGTCGACGAGCGCTCCGGGGGTGCTTCCCAGGGCGGAGCGCAGCAACGCTACGCATGCCCGCCAGTTCCCGCGCCGGAGCTCTCCGCCGGCCTCACCCACCGCCAGCCACGCCAGGTGAGGATGGGCAAGGCCGAGGTGGGTGCCCTCCTCACGGCGGGCTCTCACGCTGGCGCCCCAACGCACGTCGACCTGGCTGCCGAGGGCGTTTGCCTCCCACATCGTCGCGTGACCGAAGGCGAAGCCGTCGCGGGCGAGCGCGGCGAGCTCCACGGCCTCCGCCCCCCACGTGCGCGCCTTGCCCATGTCCTCCGTCATGACCGCGTGCATGGCGTTCGCTGTCAGGGCGTAGGAAAGTGCTCGCGGATTCCCGGCCGCCCTGGCCCGGGTGAGGGCCTGAGTGGCGATCTGGGGTCCTGCGGCGTCGTCTGCCCACAGTGCCGTGTGGGCCAGCTCTGCGAGGGCCCACGCGTGCTGCCAGGAGTCGGGATCCGCGCTGGACAGGTGCACCGCCCGTTCCAGCTCGTCGCGGTCGAAGAAGCCGCGGCCGGTCACGAAGCGCAGGTGCTGGCGGTGTACCAGGAGCTCGGCGCGTGTGAGCGGGTCCACGTCGTCCGTCTCGAGCAGGCCATCCGTCGCCTCGAGGTCGACCTCGAAGTCACCCACCCGGGCTGCTGCCGCCCTCAGCCGGTGCCAGAGCTCTGCTGCTGACACCGTCTCAGCGGTCTCCCGCCCGAGGAGGTGCAGCGCGCGGCGCAGGAGGCGCACGACCTCTGGGTGCGCCTCGGTCGCCGCTGCGATGTCGGCCGCTCGCAGGGCCCAGTGGAACGCCGCTGCAACGTCTCCCGCCCGGTGGTGGTGCTCGGCGACGA
>JAICSZ010000209.1 GCA_025936615.1 Pedococcus sp.
CGGTCTATGAGCAGCGCGGTCAGGAGGAAGAAGAAGGCTAGGAGCCCGAGCGTCTTCCAGTCAGCGGGGTGCCGGAGGTCGACGTCCTCACCCTCCTCGGCCTCGCCGTGCCCGCCGCGGGCCACGTCCAGGGCGTATGCCACTGCGACCACGAGCAGCGCGATCCCGAGGACGATCGGCACGGCGCGGGGGCCCACCCGGTCGTTGGTGGTGGTCGTGTGCCCGATTCGGCTCGCGTCGAACAGGAGCGTGCCGCCCAGGAGGGCAAGGCCCGCGCACATTCCGTACTGCGCGCGGTCCTTGACCTCCTGGGTGCGGGTGGAGCTGTCGCTCATGCCAAGCCGAGGGACTTGAGCAGGTCGGCGACGTCCTGGTCCTGCTGCTTGAGGAACGCGTCGAAGTCCGCTCCGGTCTGGAAGGCGTCGGTCCAGCCGCGCTTGGCCTCCTCGTCCTTCCATGCCTTGGTCTCGTGCATCTTGCTGTAGGCGTCGACCCAGACCTTCTTGTCGGCCTCGGAGATGCCGGGAGGTGCCACGATGCCGCGCCAGTTGGTGAACACCAGGTCGATGCCCTTGCTCTTCAGCGTCGGGACATCGCCCAGCGCTTCGACGGGCTGCTCGCTGGTGACCGCGAGCACGCGCACGTCACCGGCCTTGACCTGCTCCAGGAACTCACCGAAGCCGCTGGCGCCGAAGGCGATCTTGTTGCCCAGCAGCGCCGGGAGCAGCTCACCGCCACCGTCGTAGGTGACGTAGTTGACCGTCTTGGGGTCGATGCCGACCGCCTTGGCGAGCTGCATCGGCAGCAGGTGGTCGGGCCCGCCCGGCGAGGAGCCGCCGCCGACCGCCATCTTCTTCGGGTCCTTCTTCCAGGCGTCGACGAGCTGGTTGATGTCCTTGTACGGCGAGTCCTTCGGCACGACGATGGCGCCGGCCTCCTCGATGAGCTTCGCGATCGGGGTGGTCTCGGCAAGCGTCGCCTTCGACTTCTGGGTGTATGCCGCGCCGACGACACCCAGCCCCATCTGCATGGCCAGCTTGCCGTTGCCCTTCTCGTTGACGATCCGCTGGAGGCCGACGGTGCCGCCGGCGCCGGGGAGGTTGAACACCTGGACCGAGCCGGTGACCTTCTCCGACTCCATCACCTTGGCGGCGACGCGGGCGGTGGTGTCGTAGCCACCGCCGGGGGAGTTCGGGACCATCAGCTGCAGGCCGGTTGCGGGCTTGCTGTCGCCGCCCGAGCTGGAACCGGCGTCGGTGCCCTTGTCTGCGGTGGCGCCACAGGCGCTGACTGCGAGGACTGCGGCCACGGCGACGGCGCCGAGCAGACCGCGGGGATGGGCTCTCACTGGTGAGACCTCTTTCGTTGTGTGGGGGGTGGTTGCGATGATCGTGTCCGGCGAGACGGCGATCCGTCCCCTTCTGTCACCAGTGAAGGTTGAGTTCATAGTGGTCACACGCGTGCGTTCGCGCGCCACCCTGGCCGGGCAGCTGCTCGTGCTGCAGGTCGCGGTCATCCTCGCCGTGCTCGTCGTGGTCGGCGGGCTCTCGGTCGCCCAGTCGGAGGCAACCTTCACCCGGGTCGAGGGCCGGCGCGTCTCGGCGGTCGCCGAGCAGCTCGGCGGCAACCCGCTCGTGCGTGACGCGCTCAGCGTGCCTGAGGTGCGCACCGGCCTCGCCACCCTCGGCCAGGCAGCGCTCATCCAGTACCGCGTCACCTCCGTGAGCTTCGCCGACAGCGACGAGACGGTGCGCACGTCGACCGACCCAGGACTGGACAACACGCGGATCCCCCTGCCACGCAAAGCCGTTGCCGATGGAGCCAGCTGGTCCGGAACGCTGGACCTGGCGGGCCGGCACCAGCTCGTCTCGCAGGTCCCCGTCTTCAGCGCCGAGGAAGGGCACGTGGGCCAGCACCTGGGCACCGTGATGGTGTCCCAGGAGTACCCGTCCATCTGGGAGCGGCTGCGCAACGCCTCCTCCTACCTGCTCATCTACCTCGGCACCGCCCTCGCCATCGGCCTCCTCGGGTCGTGGCTGCTGGCCCGCCGGATCAAGCGGCAGACGCTCGGGCTCGAGCCTCGTGAGATCGCGGGCCTGGCCGAGCACCGTGAGGCGATGCTCTACGGCATCGCCGAGGGCGTCGTCGCGCTCGACCCGGACCAGCGGGTCACCCTGGCCAACGACGTGGCGCGGCGGTTGCTCGACCTGCCGGAGCACTCGGTCGGGCTGCGGCTGTCCGACCTGCGCATCGGTGGCCGGTTGCGCGACGTGCTCTCCGGAGTCCAGGACGACGGTGGCCCCGTCGGCGAGCAGGGCGCGCGCGACCAGGTCGTGATCCGTCGCGGCCGCGTCCTGGTGATGAACCGGATGCAGGTCACCAAGGACGGGCGCGACCTGGGCTCGGTCACCACGCTGCGCGACCGCACCGAGCTGGCCAACCTCGAGCGCGAGATCGGCTCCTTCCGCAGCACCACCCAGCTGCTGCGGGCACAGACCCACGAGTTCGCCAACCAGCTGCACACCATCCGGGGCCTGATCCAGATCGGCGACTACGACGGTGTCGTGGCGTTCGTCGACGTCGTCAGTGAGCGCCGGCACTCCCTGGACCTCAGCGTCAACAGCCGGGTCCGTGACCCCGCCGTGGGCGCCCTGCTCATGGCCAAGGCGTCGCTGGCCGCCGAGCGCCGGGTCGACCTGCGCATCGACGAGGACACCTCCCTCGAGCGGCTCCAGCCCGAGGACTCGGCCGACCTCGCCACCGTGGTCGGCAACCTCGTCGACAACGCGATCGACGCGGCCACCGCCCCCGCGGACGGCACCGCCACCCAGCCGTGGGTGGCCGTGCGGATCCGGCAGGACGCCTCGAGTGTGGAGGTGGTCGTCCGCGACTCCGGGCCTGGTGTCGGGCCGGAGCTGGCCCGGGAGGTCTTCGAGCACGGCTTCACGACCAAGGCGGCCGAGAGCGGGGAGCACGGGATCGGGCTGGCCCTCACCCGCCTGATGTGCCAGCGTCGCGGCGGCGAGGTGCGCCTCGACAACACCGGCGACGGCGCGATGTTCACCGCGACCCTGAACGTCGAGCCGGTCGCCGAGGCGGTCCGGTGATCCGCGTCCTGGTCGTCGACGACGACTTCATGGTGGCTCGGGTGCACCGTGGCTTCGTCGAGCGCGTCGACGGCTTCCAGGTGGTCGGCGTGGCCCACAGCGGCGCGGAGGCGCTCCGGCTGGCCGACGAGCTGCGCCCCGACCTGGTCCTGCTCGACCTCTACCTGCCGGACGTCTTCGGGCTCGACGTCCTCAGCCGGCTGCGCGCCGCGGGGGTGCAGGCCGACGTCGTCGTGATCACCGCGGCCAAGGAGGTCGACTCGGTGCGTGCCGCGTTGCGCCACGGCGTGGCCGACTACGTGCTCAAGCCGTTCGGCTTCCCCGACCTGCGCGAGCGGTTGGAGCGGTATGCCGCGCAGCGGGTCATGCTCAACGCGGGCGAGGTGCGTGGCCAGGAGGACATCGACCGCGTGCTGGCCCGACGCCCCGGTGGGGGGCCGGCTGCCGCGCTGCCCAAGGGCATGAGCCCGGAGACAGCGCAGCTGGTCGAGACCGCGCTGCGCGAGTGCGACGACACGCTGTCCGCGTCGGAGGCGGCCGAGCAGGTCGGCATCTCCCGGGTCAGCGCCCGGCGCTACCTCGAGCACTTCGTCTCCACCGGCCGGGCCGAGGTGTCGCTGCGCTACGGCGCGACGGGCCGCCCCGAGCGCCGCTACCGGCGAGCAGGCTGAGATGGCCAACGCCCCAGCAGCCCGCCAGGCGCTCGAGCTGCTCAGCCTGCTGGCCCGGCACACCGAGCCGCTGCCGGCGGGCGCCATCGCTCGCGAGCTCGGGCTGCCGCGCTCGAGCACCTACCACCTGCTCGCGGTCCTGCGGGACCACGGCTTCGTCACCCACCTCCCCGAGGAGCGACGGTACGGACTGGGGGTGGCGGCCTTCGAGCTCGGCTCCGCCTACCAGCGCCAGGCACCCCTCCAACGCATCGCACGGCCGTTGTTGGGCCGGCTGGTCGACGCCACCACCCACAACGCGCACCTCGCGGTGCTGCACGGCCGGGACGTCCTCTACGTCATCGAGGAGCGCGCGCCCGGCCGACCCCTGCTGGTGACCGACGTGGGCGTGCGCCTCCCCGCCACGCTCACGGCCAGCGGGCTCGCGATGCTGTCGGCGCTGCCGGCCGCCCAGGTCCGAGCGTTGTTCCCGCACAAGGAGACCCTCGTCCAACGCGACGGTCACGGACCCACCTCGGTGAGCGAGCTGCGGCGGGAGCTGACCGAGGTCCGCAACCGCGGGTACGCCTTCGAGAACGGGTCGGTGAGCGAAGGGCTCTCGTCGGTGGCTCGCGCGGTCCTCGACCACACCGGGCACCCCGTCGCCGGCATCGCGGTGACCTTCCAGACCGAGGGCACCGACGAGGCCGAGCGGGCCCGGCTGGTGCACGCCGTGGCGCGGGCCGCCGCCACGCTGTCGAGCCGCATCGGCGGCATGCGCTGAACTGAGCCTCCCCGCTGCCACACTTCGCTCAGGGAGGAAGCCGTGTCGACCACCACCATGCACGTTTCTGCCGGGCGTCGCCGGCGCCAACGGCTGCGCCGCACCATCTCGGTTTTAGTGGTGCTCATGGGCGCTTCCGGCGCAGTGTCCTATGCCGTCTGGCACGACGGCAGCCCGTCCCCCAGCGCACGGGGTGCAGTGCACGCCGCCGCGGCAGCGGCTGATTCCGTGGCCACGCCGAGCCACGCGCGTCGTTCCGGCACAAGTGGGTTCGCGCCGGTCGTGAG
>JAICSZ010000309.1 GCA_025936615.1 Pedococcus sp.
AGGCCAGCTCCTGGGCGGTGCGGGCGGCGGACAGGAACGCGGCGACGTGCTCGGCTCGGGTCATGGCCCGACACTATCCACGTCCGTCTGCGTGACCAGCCGCGCGGCCGGGGGCAGGATGGTGACGTGCCCGCCACGTCGCGTCTCTCGCTGTGGTCGCGGAACTCGCTGCTGTCGATCGCCTCGGACTCGTCGGTGCTGTCCGTCGGCAGCATCGGGTCGGTCCTGTCGGTCGGGAGCGTGGGCTCGTGCGCCTCGGCGTTCTCGGTCGGCTCGTCGATGTCGCTCGGCTCGGCGCTGTCGTGGCAGAGCGGGGGCTCGGTCCTCTCCGGCCAGTCCGGCCGCTCTTTCTGGTCGTGGCAGAGCCATCGCGCGGTGGACGGCCGGCGCACCCAGGGTGACCTGCCGGAGCTGCGCGCCCCCGCGCTGGCGATCGCCGCACTCGCCGGCACCGCCCTCCTCTACGCCGTGGCACGCCGGCGCACCGCCACCGGCTGACGAAGCGGCGGAAGCGCTCAGCACCCAGCGCGCCTACCGTGGACTGACGTGGACTGGTTCGTCGCCGACGGCTACTGGCTGAGCCGGCTGGTCTTCCAGCGAGCGCTCGCGGTGGTCTACGTCGTGGCCTTCGTGGTCGCCCTGCGCCAGTTCCGCGGGCTGCTCGGCGAGCACGGGCTGCTGCCCGTGCCGGAGCTCGTCCGAGCGGTGCCCTTCCGGCGCTCGCCGAGCCTGTTCCACTGGCACTACTCCGACCGCCTGTATGCCGCGGTGTCCTGGGCCGGCGCGGCCCTCGCGTCGGGCGTCGTGGTCGGCCTTGCCGACCGCGTGCCGTGGTGGGTGGCCGCGCCGTGGTGGCTGGTGCTGTGGGCGCTGTACCTGTCCATCGTCAACGTCGGCCAGCGCTGGTACGGCTTCGGCTGGGAGTCCCTGCTGCTCGAGGTCGGGTTCCTCGCGGCCTTCAGCGGCAACGCCCGCACCGACCCGCCGCTGCTGGTGCTCGTGCTGCTGCGCTGGGTGCTGTTCCGACTCGAGTTCGGCGCGGGGCTGATCAAGCTGCGTGGCGACCCGTGCTGGCGCGACCTGACCTGCCTGTACTACCACCACGAGACGCAACCAATGCCCGGTCCGCTCAGCTGGTGGTTCCACCACCTGCCCAGGCCGCTGCACCGCATGGAGGTGGCCGCCAACCACGTGACGCAGCTGGTGCTGCCCTTCGGGCTCTTCGTGCCCCGACCGGTCTCCGGCGTGTGCGCTGGGGCCATGGTCGTCACCCAGCTGTGGCTCGTCCTGAGCGGCAACTTCGCCTGGCTCAACTGGATGGCCGTCGTGCTGGGGCTCTCCGTGCTGCCGGACGGCTTCTGGACCGCCGTGGTCCCACTGACGCCACAGAGCCCGGTCGGCACTCCCCTGCCCTGGGTGGTGCTGGTCGTCGTGGTCTGCGCCCTGGTGGTTGCCCTGAGCTGGCGGCCGGCCCGCAACCTCCTGTCGCGGCACCAGGCGATGAACGCCCACTTCGACCCGCTCCACCTGGTCAACACCTACGGCGCCTTCGGCAGCGTCACCAAGGAGCGGCACGAGGTGGTCATCGAGGGGACCTCCGACCCCACCGGCGGCGCCGGGTGGCTCGAGTACGGCTTCAAGGGAAAGCCGGGCGACGTCGGGCGCCTGCCCCGCCAGTTCGCGCCCTACCACCTGCGCCTCGACTGGCTCATGTGGTTCGCCCCGCTCTCGCCCGGCTACTCCCGCGGCTGGTTCCCACGCCTGCTGGTCAAGCTGCTCGAGGGGGACCCGCCAACGCTGAAGCTGTTGCGGCACAACCCCTTCCCCGACGCGCCCCCGGCTGTCGTCCGGGCCCGCCTCTACCGCTACCGCTTCACCACGCGGACGGAGAGGCGTGCGACCGGTGACTGGTGGCACCGGGAGCTGATCGGCGAGTTCGCCGGCCCGGTCTCCCTCCCCGCGTAGGCATCTCATCCCAATGGCACGAGGTTCACGCGCAGGTGGGCGCCAGCCAACGGACTCAGGCCCGGCGCCCCGGTCGTGAGGCGAAGACGGTGAGCCACAGGTGGCGCAGCATGGTCACGAAGACGAGCAGGAAGGCGGCGAGGGCCACCCAGAGCTCTGCCGACCCGATCGCGTGCACCACGGGCAGCGAGTCAGCCTCACCGAGGTAGATACCGGCGACGGCGTACATCCCGAGCGGGAAGATGATGCTCCACAGGGTGGCTTCGTAGCGCAGCGGAACACGGTGGCGCACGTGGCGCCACCAGCCGGCAGCGACGAGCACAGGGATCAGCCAGGTGGCGAAGCCCCAGAACACGACGGCCAGACCCGCGATGAGGCTGCGCGTCACGGTGACCATCGGTGCGTCGGCCATCTCGACGATCCGGGCGCCGGCGAGCACGGTGATCGCGACCGCACCCATGGCCACCCAGTAGGGCGGGGTCAGGTCCTGCGGCCTGAGCTCGTAGAGCATCATCCGCAGCGACACGATCACCGCGGCCGCGACGTAGAGGAACACCCCGACGGACCAGGACGTGACCGCGAGGAGCGCGAGCTCGCGGCGCAGCGCACCGACCTCGGGCTCGAGCGTGGCCGCGGCGACGGCCACCGACTGGCTGGCGACCACCCAGATGAACCAGGTGCCGTTGGCGCGTGCGACGACGGGGCGCTCCTCGCGGCTCAGCACCGCCGTCCACGGCACCACGTAGCCGAGGACCAGCCACATCAGCCCGGAGACGCACAGCAGCACCGCGGTCGCGGCGTGCCAGCCCTCCACTCCGAGGCGGACGCCCAGCACGTTGGTGCCGGCCACGAAGGTGAAGAAGCCGAAGGCCCGGTCCGGCGCCATGAAGTCGCCCACCATTGCGGCACGGAAGGCCAGCAGGCGCCACACGTTCAGGGCCACGAGCACGACGAAGGCGGTGGCGCAGACGACCAGCAGTGAACGCGCGAGGGCCGTCCGGCCCTCCAGGTGCATCCCGACGGAGACGATGCCGCTGGCCATGACGAGCGCGAAGTAGCCGGGGGTGAGGCCTTCGACGGCCACCTCCACGCGCTGCCCGAAGGTCATGTGCGTCACGGTAGCGAGTCGCGGTCCCCTCGAGGATGCCGTCTGGTCACGCGGCCGAGGCCCCAGAGGACCAGGCACAGCAGCCCAGTCGCGGCCACGACCCCGGTCACCAGCTCCCCGGTGTCCTCCAGGTCCCCTGAGTCCTGGCTCACCGGCTCGACCGACGAGTGCGGCCGGTCGGCCACGGCGCTCGTCGCGGGCGGGGGCCCGGAGGTTGTCCCGGACGGCGTGGCGGGGGCACGGCTCGGCACGGGCACCTCCTGCACGAGTGAGTGGACGCCCTCGCTCCCGGCGAGCAGGCCCTGTCGCTCCGGGGCCAGTGCGATGGTCTCGCCCTGTGGCTGCACCGGCAGCGGGGTGGACGCGACGCGGTGGAAGTCCCGGGCGTCGAGCAGCACCAGAGCCAGGTAGGTGCGCACCGCCAGGGCGGACCCGTCCGCGAGGAAGACGGCGTCGGTCGCCACCGCCGGCGCGCCCGCCACCTTCGTCAGGCGGTTGGTGCCGCTGCGGCTCGGGTGGACCGGCAGCGCGTAGACAGCGCCCGGCTGGGACTTCGTCACGACGTACACCCGGCCGGTCCCCGGGTCCACGGCCAGCGACTCGGCGTCGTGGGGCCCGTCCGGGTAGGTGAGCTGCCAGGACTCGGCCGGACCGGAGGTCTCGCCCAGCGCGGGCTCGTCGAACGAGTAGATCCGCACCGAGGACCGGCTGGCGCCGTTGTCGCC
>JAICSZ010000466.1 GCA_025936615.1 Pedococcus sp.
ACCAGGTCACCGAACCACATGTGCGCCATCTCGTGCAGCACGGTGTTGGCGCGCTGCTCGTAGAACCAGCGGGCCTGCTGGCTGCGCGGCAGGTACTCGTCGCGGAGCGTGACGCACCCGGCGTTCTCCATCGCCCCGTTGTTGAACTCGGGCACGTAGAGCTGGTCGTACTTGTGGAACGGGTAGGGGAAGTCGAAGGACTCCTCGAAGAACGCGAACCCCTGCTTGGTCACCTCGACGAGCTCGTCGATGTGGAAGTGCGGCAGCATGGACTGGCGGCAGTAGTGACCCAGCGGGATCTCGCCGTGCTTGCCGACGTAGGTGTCCAGCGTCTCGTGGTACTCCCCGGCCACGATCGCGGTGACGTAGGTCGAGAGCCGCTCGGTGACCGGGAACCGCCAGGTGGCCCGTCCCGGTCCCGCGGCGTGCGGCTGCGGAGTCGGCGAGTTCGACACCACCTTCCAGTGGTCCGGGGCGGTGACGGTGAACCTGAAGACCGACTTGAAGCCGGGCTGCTCGAAGGTGGTGAACACCCGGCGCGCGTCCGGCACCTCGAACTGCGAGTACAGGTAGACGCGGCCGTCGGCCGGGTCCACGAAGCGGTGCAGGCCCTCGCCGGTGTGGCTGTAGGCGCACTCGGCCACCACCCGCAGCTCGTTGTCGGCCTGCAGGTCGTCGAGGACGATCCGGTGGTCGACGTAGACCTCGGCCGGGTCGAGAGGGCGGCCGTTGAGGGTCACCTCGTGGATGGTGGCGCCGACCAGGTCGGCGAAGGTGGCGGCGCCGGTACGGCGGCTGGCGAACCGGATCACGGTCGTCGAGCCGAACGTCCTGGTGTCGGACGGGTCGAGGTCGAGGTCCACGGTGTAGGACTCGACGTCGAGGAGCTCGGCGCGGGTGCGCGCCTCGTCCCGGGTCAGGTTGGTTCCAGGCATGCGGCCAATCGTCCCATCCGGTGTCGGGAATAACCCAATCGCCGGTGCCCGTTGCACCGTTGGCAGGTACCACACGACAGCCACGCCGCGCGACGTACAGGAGCATCCATGACCGACCCCGCCCAGACCGCTGACCAGACAGGCGACCGGACCGACCGCACTCCCGTCGACTTCTGGTTCGACCCGCTCTGCCCGTGGGCGTGGATGAGCTCGCGGTGGCTGCTGGAGGTCGAGAGGGTCCGCCCGATCACGCCGTCCTTCCACGTGATGAGCCTGGCGTACCTGAACTCCGACAAGGACATCCCGCAGAGCTACCGCGAGAAGCTCGAGCCGGCCTGGGGCCCGGTCCGGGTCGCGATCGCCGCCGCGCAGGCCGCCGGCGACGAGGTTCTGCTGCCGCTCTACACCGCCCTGGGCAACCGGATCCACCTCGAGGGCCGAGACATCGACCGTCGGCTGATCGAGGAGTCGCTCGAGGAGGTCGGGCTGCCGGTCGCGCTGGCCGACGCCGCCGACTCCACCGACTACGACGAGGACCTCAGGAAGTCCCACCACGCGGGGATGGACCAGGTGGGCATGGAGGTCGGCACCCCGGTGATCAGCGTCGAGGGCGTGGCGTTCTTCGGTCCCGTGGTCACGCCGGCGCCGAAGGGCGAGGACGCCGGCAGGCTGTGGGACGGCGTGCTCCTGGTCGCCGCGACGCCGGGGTTCTTCGAGCTGAAGCGGACCCGGGACAAGGAGCCCGACTTCTCCTGACCGGTGGCGCCGCCGTCCGTCCGCACGACCGTCACTAGGCTGCCGCCATGAGCAAGGTGCTGTCCGCCGTCGCCTGGCCGTACGCCAACGGCCCGCGCCACATCGGCCACGTGGCCGGCTTCGGCGTGCCCTCCGACGTGTTCAGCCGCTACATGCGGATGGCCGGGCACGACGTGCTGATGGTCTCCGGGTCCGACGAGCACGGCACCCCGATCCTGGTCGCCGCGGACACCGAAGGGGTCAGCCCGCGCGAGCTGGCCGACCGCAACAACCGGCTCATCGTGCAGGACCTGCACGACCTCGGGCTCTCCTACGACCTGTTCACCCGCACCACGACGCTCAACCACTACACGGTCGCGCAGCAGATGTTCACGACCGTCCACCGCAACGGCTACCTCGTCGAGCGCACCACGAGGGGCGCGATCTCGCCGTCGACCGGGCGAACCCTGCCGGACCGCTACATCGAGGGCACC
>JAICSZ010000197.1 GCA_025936615.1 Pedococcus sp.
CGCGCACCCGCGCGTCGGCCTGGGCCAGGACGTGCTGGGCGCCCGTGCCGGCGGCCTGGAGCAGGGCGTCGGCCTGCGCGGTGTCGAGCCGGATGAGCGCGCTCGTGAGGTGGTCGGGGGTGATCTCGGGGTTGCCGGCGGCCTGGGCCTCGCGCTGGGCGATCGCGAGGGCCTCGGCCACCTTCGCGGTGGGCTTCAGTTCCATGTAGGGGTGCTCCTGCTGGTCCGGGGGCGGTCTTCGAGTTGTCCAACCTCGTCAAAGTTGAGTGTATTCCGCTCAACTTTGACTCGCAGCCGGGTGGCCGCACTGACCGGCTCTTCCGGTTTCGCTGCCCCGAGAACCACCGTATGGTCGGCCGCACTGCCCCGGTCCCGCACGACCGGGGACAGCCACAACTGGACACCTGGAGGAGAAGCTGTGCGCGTACAACGACGTACCGCCGCGGCCGCAGTAGCGGCTGCCGCACTGGCAGTGACCACCCTGACCGCGGGACCGGCGCAGGCCGGCAACCCCAACAACTCCACAAAGTTCACCGACGCCGTCACCGTGGACGGCGTCTACGAGCACCTCGAGGCCCTGCAGGCCGTCGCGGACGCCAACGACGGAAACCGAGCGGCCGGCACGAGCGGCTACGAGGCCTCCGGCGCCTATGTCGAGCAGACCTTGCGGGCCGCGGGCTACACACCGCACCGGCAGTACTTCGACTTCGACTACTTCGCCGAGCTGGCGCCCGCCCAGCTCGCCCAGGTCTCACCCGGCGCCACGACATACGGGACGGGCACCTACACCTACTCGGGCTCCGGCGACGTCACAGCAGCGGTGCAAGGCGTCGACCTCCATCTCGACGGCGACCGCGCGAGCACCTCCGGGTGCGAGGCGTCGGACTTTGCCGGGTTCACCGCCGGGAACATCGCGCTGATCCAGCGCGGCACCTGCGGCTTCGGTGACAAGGCGGCCAACGCGACCGCTGCCGGCGCCAGCGCCGTCATCATCTTCAACCAGGGCAACGACCCCGGCCGGATGGACCTCATCGTCGGCACCCTCGGCGGCATCGTCACCGACCTCCCCGTCGTGGGCGCCTCGTTCGCCGATGGCAACGAGCTCGCGACCACGACCGGCGCGGTGGCCCATGTGTTCGCCAGCACCGAGATGGACCGGCGGCAGACCTTCAACATCGTCGCCGAGACCAGCAAGGGCCGCGCCGACAACGTGGTCATGATGGGCGCCCACCTCGACAGCGTCAGCGACGGGCCCGGCATCAACGACAACGGCAGCGGTTCGGCATCGATCCTCGAGACCGCCGTGCAGCTGGCCGAGGTCAACAAGCTCAACAACCAGGTTCGCTTCGCCTGGTGGGGCGCCGAGGAGCTCGGTCTGCTCGGCTCGGAGCACTATGTGAGCGACCTGGTCGAGAACGACCCGGCCGCACTGCAGCGGATCGCCACGTACGTCAACTACGACATGGTGGCCTCGCCGAACTACGTCATCGGTGTCTACGACGCGGACCAGTCGACCTACCCGGCGCCGGTCGATGTTCCCGCAGGCTCGCCGGAGACCGAGGACGTGTTCACCGACTACTTCGACCACGTCGGGCAGCCCTGGGTGGACACCGAGTTCTCAGGTCGCTCGGACTACCAGGCCTTCATCGTCAACGGCGTCCCGGCGTCCGGGCTGTTCACCGGTGCGGACGGGACGAAGAGCGACGAGGAGGTCGCGATGTTCGGCGGCACCGCCGGGATCATCTACGACCCCAACTACCACCAGCCGGGTGACACCCTGGCCAACGTGGACAAAGAGGCCTTGGACATCATGAGCAACGCGATCGCGCACGCGACGATCACGCTCGCCCAGGACACCTCCGCGATCAACGACAAGCGCAGCGCCGGCAAGTCCGGCAACCCGCACCCGGTCATGGACGTGGGCGAGCAGCCCGCCGCCTGAGCTCGACGGGGCTGACCCCACCGAAGGGCGCCGCGTCCGCCAGCACGGCGGGTGCGGCGCCCCGGTGCGGGCGGCGACCGTCCGGCATACCGTGGCGGTGTGCCCATCCCGCTCGCCATCGGTCGCCTCAACAAGTCCGGCCTCAACCACCTCACGCGGCCGCTGATGCGCCACCTTCCGGGCTTCGGGGTGGTGCGGCACCGCGGACGCCGCTCCGGGCGCGTCTACGAGACACCTGTGAACGTCTTCCCGACGTCGACCCGGATCATCATCGCGCTGACCTACGGGTCGGACACCGACTGGCTCAAGAATGTGCTCGCGGCCGGCGAGTGCGAGATCCAGACGCGCGGCCGGTGGGTGCACTGCACGCAGCCTCGGCTCTACCACGACCCGCAGCGCCACGGGATCCGGCCGGTGGAGCGCGCGGTTCTCGGGGCCATCCACGTGGAGGAGTTCCTCGAGCTGCAACGGGATCCGGCTAGACCTCGGTGACGTGGTCGTGGACCGGCAGGTCCAGCCGCTCGATGACCTCTGTCGCAAGGACATCCGGCGCCAGCGCGAGGTCGAGCACGATTCCGGACTCGTCCGGCTGGAGCGGCTCGAGCGCGTCGATCTGGGAGTCGAGCAGGCTGTCCGGCATGTAGTCGTGGTGCCGGTGCTGCATCCGCTCGTGGATCACCTCGCGCGGTCCGTCGAGGTGCACGAAGTCCAGCGATGGCGTCCCGTCCGCCAGGACGTCCCGGTAGCTGCGCTTGAGCGCCGAGCACGTGATCACCGTGGAACGGCCCTCGTCGGCACGCTCGCGCATCCAGCCCGCGAGGTCGCGAAGCCAGGGCCAGCGGTCCTCGTCGTCGAGGGGCGTGCCGGCGCGCATCTTCTCGACGTTGGCCCTCGGGTGGAAGTCGTCGGCCTCGGCGAACAGCATCCCCGTGTCACGGGCCACCAGGTGCGCCACCGTCGTCTTCCCCGAGCCGGACACGCCCATCACGACGACGTGCCGGGTGGGGGGCGGCAGCTCCAGCGGGTGGCTCACCGCAACGCACCTCCGGGCTCGTGGCCGTCCAGCAGGACCAGCTCCTCACGGCTCGGCAGTCCCTGCCAGTCGCCATGGGTGCTCACGCAGAACGCCCCAAGGACGTTACCGCGGCGGAGACGTTCGGCCGCCGGCAGCCCGTCGAGGACACCCGACAGGTAGCCCGCGCTGAACGCGTCGCCGGCGCCGATGGTGTCGACCGCGGTGACGGCGAGGGCAGGTGCGTCCACGCGACCGTTGCTGGTCCACGCCGTCGCCCCGCCGGCCCCCCGCTTCACGACGACCTGCTCGACACCGCGGCCCAGGAGCGCCTGGACGGCTTCCTCCTGCGTGGTTGCGCGCGCGACCAGGTCCAGCTCGTCCTCGGAGGCCACCACCAGCTTGGTATGCCGCGTGAGCGGCTCGAGGGCGTCGCGCGCCTCCCCACGGGTCCAGAGCCGACCCCGGTAGTTGACGTCCAGTGAGACGAAAGCACCTGCGGCAGAGGCGGACTCGACCAGCCAGCCGACCAGGTCGCGGCCTTCCGGTGACAGGGCTGGCGTGATGCCCGTGACGTGGACGAGTCGAGGGCGGCGCGTCAACGCCGGCTCGACGTGGTCGCGTCGTAGCGCCGACCCGGCTGAGCCGGCACGGCGGTAGTCGACGCGCGCGAGGTCGGCCGTCCGCCGCGCCACGAACATCAGGCCGGTGGGTCGCTGGGAGTCCACGACGACCTCGCTGACGTCGACGTCCTCTGCCCTGAGCTCCCTGCTGACCAGGCGGCCGAAGTCGTCGTCGCCCACGGCACCGACCCACTGCGCGCGGTGTCCGAGGCGAGCCATGCCGATCGCGACGTTGGCCTCAGCACCGGCGACATGCGCCTGCCAGGCACCACCGCCAGTCGGTGCGGCGTCGTTGCCACGGAACGAGACCAGCGCCTCCCCGGCGGTGAGCAGGTCGGGCGCGCTCACGTCGTCCCCGCGGCCGCCTGGATGAGCTCCTGCGCGCGCCCGCGGAGGGCATCCAGGTCCCCGCCGGTCGCGGCGTCCCCCAGCAGCGGGCTGCCGACGCCGACGGCAACGGCGCCGGCCGCGAGGAAGTCCCGCGCCGCGTCGACGCCGATGCCCCCGACGGCCATGAAGGGCACATCAGGCAAGGGGTCACGCAGGGCACGGAGGTAGCCCGGGCCGAGGACGGAGGCGGGGAAGAGCTTGACGACGTCGGCGCCCCGCTGGACGGCGGCCACCGCCTCGCTGGGGGTGAACGCCCCTGCGGCCACCGGCACGTCGGCCGCCACCGCCGCGTCGACCGACTCGGCGAGGGCCGGCGTGACCACGAAGCCGGCGCCGGCCGCGAGCACGTCCGTGACGTCGCGCGCGGTGAGTACGGTGCCCGCGCCCACCCATACCTGCGACGGGGCCTCGGCACGCAGCCGCGCGATCGCGTCCAGGGCTCCGCGCGTGGTGAGTGAGATCTCCACCAGCCGCACCCCGGCGTCGCAGAGGGCGAGCGCCGCGCGGACGGCACCGTCGGCGTCCGGGGCACGCACGATCGCCATGAGCCGCGCCTGCGTGAGGTGCCTGAGGAAGTCCGCCCGCGGCATACCGGCCGTCACCACTCGGCGAACGAGCCGTCAGGGTGGCGCCACACCGGGCCCCGCCAGGCGTGGCCGCGCTTGTCCGCAGCGCGAACGACCTGCTCGTCGATCTCGATCCCCAGGCCCGGGCCGGTGAGCCGCTCGACGTGCCCGTCGACGAATTGCAAGGGGGCAGTGTCCACGAGGTAGTCGAGCACCTCGGCACCCTGGTTGTAGTGGATGCCGATGCTCTGCTCCTGGATGAGGAAGTTCGGCGTGGCGAAGCCGACCTGGAGGCACGCCGCCAGCGCCAACGGGCCCAGGGGACAGTGCGGCGCGAGCTGGACGTCGAACACCTCCGCGAGAGAGGCGATCTTGCGGGTCTCGGTGATGCCGCCGGCGTGCGAGAGGTCGGGCTGGGCGACGGCGATGCCTGCCTGCAGGACCGGCAGGAACTCCTGGCGGGAGTAGAGC
>JAICSZ010000148.1 GCA_025936615.1 Pedococcus sp.
GTGCAGGTCGATGGAGCCGAGGGTCGGCGCAAAGCGGTAGGGGTCGTCCTGGACGTGCTCGATGCCGTCGCCGTAGGTCACCCCGACGCGGTAGTCCATGGTCCGGGTCGCGCCCTCGCGCACACCGCCCCAGACGCCGTCCGCCTCGTGGTCCAGCTCGAGGAGCTCACCGTCCTCGAAGCGCACCACCACCTGCCCGGCGAAGGGACGGTAGACCCGGATCCGCAGGCCACCGGGCTCCACGTGGTGGCCGAGCAGGTCGTGCGGCTGCTGGTGGCGGCCGTCGGCCAGCGCCCGGATCGCCTCCTGCGGGGTCGACACGACCGGCGGCGGCTCGGGCGTCCGGTCGACCGGCGGCTCCACGGCTCGCCCCACCTCTGGCGACTCGGCAGTCTTTGAGGGGTTTGACGGACCAGGACCCGCTGGACCACTCAAAGACTCCGCGGGGACCTGCGGCTCGGGAGTGTGCGCCTGCTCTGGCGGTGTCGCGGCGGGCTTCTGCTTCTTCTTGCCGAACTTGCGGCTCATGAGGGGTCCCTTCGTGCGTCGTCGAGCAGTCGGGCCACCGCGGCGGTGGGGATGGTCAGCCAGGTGGGGCGGTTCCGCGCCTCGTAGACCACCTCGTAGAGCGCCTTGTCCAGCTGGAAGGCGGTCAGCAGCGCGGAGTCCGCCCGGGGGTCGCGTCCGGACTCCGTGGCATACCCGTCGAGGAAGGCGCGTTGCGCCCGAGCAGCCCACTCGCGGGCACTGCGACCCGGGTGGGACTGCTCCCAGGAGCCGGCTGCGTAGTCGAACGAGCGGAGCATCCCCGCCACGTCGCGCAACGGCTGGTCGGGCAGGGAGCGCTCGGCGAGCGGACGCAGCGGCTCGCCCTCGAAGTCGAGGAGGACCCATCCCCGGTCCGGCACGCGGAGCACCTGGCCCAGGTGGTAGTCGCCATGGATGCGTTGCTGCACAGGCCACTTCGCGTTGACCGCATGGTCGTAGACCGCCGCAACCCGGTGCTCATGGGCCGCCAGGGCGGGCACCTCGGAGGCGGCTGCGACATAGCGGGAGCGCATGCTTGCGATGGTGGCGGCGATGGCTTCCGCGGTCGCCGGCTCCGTGGGCAGCACCGTCCGGAGCACCTGGTGCACCTCCGCCGTGGCCGCGCCCAGCTCGCGCGCCGGACCCGTGAAGTCCTCACCTGCCGCGACCGAGCGCTGGGCGACGCGCCACGCGTCCTCGGTGCCGGGGAAGAACTCCTGGGCAAAGGCCAGGTGCCCGTATGCCGCGTCGTCACCGTCGCGGGGCGCCGGCCAGTGCGCGGTGACCGCCCCGACCATGGTGGGCACGCGCTGGGACCCGCCCTCGGAGAGGGCGCCCTGCACCGTAACGTCAGGGTTCTCTCCGGAGTGGAGCATGCGGAAGACCTTGCAGATCAAGGGGTTTGGGGCCCCTTCGGCCGTTGCACAGTCCAAGATGACCGAGGTGTTGGACTGCTCGCCGGACAGGACCCGTGAGCCCCTGACGTGCAGGTTCGCGGTCCACGACGGGTGGCGGACGCCAGCGACGGCGGGCTCGGGCGTGTCGGACTTCCCACCGGCCTGCGGCACCGCCCGGCCAAGGGTCAGGGCCAGCAGCTGGCTGGCGTAGACCTGGTCGTGCGGCCCGTCGTAGACCCAGCGGCGGCCCAGGACACTGTGCTCCATCGTGCCGACGAGCGCGTGCTGCGCCCCCTCGAGCGGGGCGCCGCGGTAGGTGAGGGGGACCTGGTAGACCACCGGCTCGGGGCCGCCCTCGTCGACGAGGAGCAGGGTCTCGACGCCCACCTCACCCGCGGGGTCGTCGAGCCGCCACGACCACAACCGGCGCAGCACCGGGAGACGACCCTTCGCGGCATACCAACGCTGGCGCGCCATCCACGGCGCGACCAGCTCGACCTTGGTGGGTGAGATGGAGGCCCCGGTGTGGATCTCAGCCATGCGCGGCCCCCGGCACCAGGCGCAGCCAGAAGAAGTCGCGCGACCCGAGGGTCAGCGTGATCGTGCCGTCGTCGGAGACCTTCGGGAAGCCCTGGCCGCCGAACAGGTCCGCCAGCTGGGCGCCCTTGAACTCCTCGGGCACCCGGATCGTGGCGGCCTGCGGGCGGCTGGCGAGGTTGTTGACGCACAGCACCGCCTCGTCGCCGGCGGCGCCGTCCTCGGTCCGCTCCACGCGCAGGAAGGCGAGGATGGCCTCGTTGTCGGCAGTGCACACCTCGAACTCACCGCGGCCGAACACCGGGTGCTGCTTGCGGACGGCCAGCATGGCTCGCAGCCAGTGCAGCTGCGAGGCGCTGCTGGCCATCTGTGCCTCGACGTTGACGTTGTTGTAGTGGTAGACGAGCGAGGACACCACGGGCAGGAAGAGCTTGCCCGGGTCGGTGCTCGAGAACCCGGCATTGCGGTCGGGCGTCCACTGCATGGGAGTGCGCACGGAGTCGCGGTCGTTGAGCCAGATGTTGTCGCCCATCCCGATCTCGTCGCCGTAGTAGAGGCACGGCGACCCTGGCAGCGACAGCAACAGGGCGTGGATCAGCTCGATCTCGGCGCGGGAGTTGTCCAGCAGCGGGGCGAGCCGGCGACGGATCCCGACGTTGGCGCGCATGCGCGGGTCGGGCGCGTACCAGCCGTACATCGCGGCCCGCTGCTCCGGCGTCACCATCTCGAGGGTGAGCTCGTCGTGGTTGCGCAGGAAGGTGCCCCACTGGCTGCCCTTCGGGATCGCCGGGGTGTGCGCCATGACGTCGATGACCGGCGCGGCCTTCTCCTCGCGCAGGGAGTAGTAGAGCATCGGCATGACCGGGAAGTGGAAGCACATCTGGCACTCCGGTGCGTCCTCGGTGCCGAAGTAGTCCACGACGTCTGAGGGCGGCTGGTTGGCCTCCGCGAGCAGGATCCGTCCGGGGTACTCCTCATCGACCATGCGCCGCAGCTTGGTGAGGAACTCGTGGGTCTTCGGGTGGTTCTCGCAGTTGTGGCCCTCCTCCTCGTAGAGGTAGGGCACCGCGTCCAGCCGGAAGCCGTCGATCCCCATGTCGAACCAGAACCGCACGACGTCGAACATCGCCTCGTGGACGGCCTCGTTCTCGAAGTTGAGGTCGGGCTGGTGGGAGAAGAACCGGTGCCAGAAGAACTGGCGCCGGATCGGGTCGAAGGTCCAGTTGGACACCTCGGTGTCGATGAAGATGATCCGCGCGTCGGAGTACTTCTCGTCCGTGTCGGACCAGACGTAGAAGTCGCCGAAGGGGCCGTCTGGCTCGGCCCGGGAGGCCTGGAACCACGGGTGCTGGTCGCTCGTGTGGTTCATCACCAGGTCGGTGACGACGCGGATCCCGCGCGCGTGCGCCTGCGACACCAGCTCCTGGAAGTCCGGCAGCGTCCCGAACTCGGGCAGGACCTGGGTGTAGTCGGCGATGTCGTAGCCGCCGTCGCGCAGTGGCGAGGCGTAGAACGGCGGGAGCCACAGGCAGTCGATGCCCAGCCACTGGAGGTAGTCGAGCCGGTTGATCAGGCCGGTGAAGTCGCCGGACCCGGTGCCCTTGGAGTCCCCGAAGGCTCGGACCAGCACCTCGTAGAAGACGGCCGTGCGAAACCACTCGGTGTCGCGGCGCAGCCCCGTCTCGGGGAGGTTGAGACCCTGCATCAGTACCTCCTCACCGCGATCACGTGGACCGGCTCGGTCTCCGGTCCCAGCCGCAGGTAGTTGTGCTCGCCCCACGGCCAGGACGCTCCCGTGACGAGGTCCTCGGCGACGAACCCGTCGTGGTAGTCCAGTCCCAGCGCCGGCATGTCGAGGTGCACCGTCGACTCACGCGTGCTGTGCGGGTCGAGGTTGGCGACGACGATGACGGTGTCCTCCGAGCGCACCTCCCCGTCGGGTCCCTTGTCCACCCTGCGCTTGGAGAAGGCGATGATGTTCTCGTCGTCAACGTGGTGGAAGGTGATGTTGCGCAGCCACTGCAGCGACGGGTGCGCCCGCCGGATCTCGTTGAGCCTGGTCAGGAACGGCGCGAGCGACTGCCCCTCCTTCGGGCCCCCCCTCTCGTAGTCCTCCCAGCGCCTGTCCTTGAACTCGTACTTCTCGTTGTCGATCTGCTCCTCGGCGCCGGGCCGCGCCACGTGCTCGATCAGCTCGTACCCGGCGTAGATGCCGTAGGTGGGGACCAGCGTCGCGGCGAGGGCCGCGCGCAGCTTCCACGCCGCCGGGCCCCCGAACTGCATGTAGGGGGTGAGGATGTCGTGGGTCGTCGGCCAGAAGGACGGCCGCATGTATGCCGCGGCCTCACCCGACAGCTCGCGCAGGTACTCCTCGAGCTCCCACTTGTGGGTGCGCCACGCGTAGTAGGTGTACGACTGCTGGAAGCCCACCTTGCCCAAGGTGTGCATCATCGCCGGCTTGGTGAACGCCTCCGCCAGCCAGATCACCTCGGGGTGGTCCTTGGCTACGTCGTCGATGATCCACTGCCAGAACTCCACGGGCTTGGTGTGCGGGTTGTCGACCCGGAAGATCTTGACCCCGTGGTCGATCCACACCTGGATGACCCGGCGCATCTCGGCATAGATGCCCGCCGGGTCGTTGTCGAAGTTCAGCGGGTAGATGTCCTGGTACTTCTTGGGCGGGTTCTCCGCGTAGGCGACGGTCCCGTCGGCGCGGGTCGTGAACCACTCGGGGTGGGTCTTGACGTACGGGTGGTCGGGCGAGCAGTTGAGCGCGATGTCCAGCGCCACCTCCATGCCGAGGCGCTCGGCCTCGGCCACGAACGCGTCGAAGTCGTCGAAGGTGCCCAGGCTGGGCTCGATGGAGTCCTGGCCGCCGTGCTCGTTGCCGATGGCGTAGGGGCTGCCGGGGTCGTCGGGATGGCACTCGAGGGAGTTGTTGCGTCCCTTGCGGTTGGTGGTGCCGATGGGGTGCACGGGGGTGAGGTAGACGACGTCGAAGCCCATGGCTGCGACTGCCGGCAGCCGCTTCGCCGCGGTGCGCAGGGTGCCGGTCGTCCACTTGCCCGTCCCCGGGTCGCGGGTGGCGCCCTCGGAACGGGGGAAGAGCTCGTACCAGGCGCCGTACAGCGCGCGCTCGCGCTCCACGTGGAGCGGGAGGCTGGTGGAGGGGCTCACGAAGTCGCGCAGCGGCCGGGCGGCGAGCTCGGCGTGCACGGCAGGGTCGGTGCCGGCCCGCAGCCGGGCCATGGCCGGCCGGTCGCCGTCACGCAGGCCGGTCACGGCATCCTCGAGCGGCTGCACCTGGGCGGGGGTCCGACCCACCTCGGCGATGGCCCGCTCGAGGACCAGGGCGCCCTCCTCGAGCATCAGGTCGGCATCGAGGTCGGCCGGGACCTTGATCGAGGCGTCGTGGTGCCAGGTGGCGTACGGGTCGGACCAGCCCTCCACGCGGTAGGACCACAGGCCCGTCGCGTCGGCGGCGACGGTGGCCTCCCAGGTGTTGAGGCCTGCGTTGGTGCAGGTCATCGGGGTGGCGTGCTCGGTGCCGTCGGGCGCGACCAGGACCACCGTCGCGTTCACGGCGTCGTGCCCCTCGCGGAACACGGTCGCACCCACCGTGAACTCCTCGTCCACCACGGACTTGGCGGGACGCAGGCCACCGTCGACGAGTGGTGTCACATTCTGGACGGGGATCCGCCCGATCGGCGACTGGGGCGGTGCGGTGACGGGAACGGGGGCCCCGCTTGGTCGGGAACCGGTGGCCCCCGAGCCGGTTCCCTCCGGTGCGACGGGCGTGGTTGCAGGCGGAGTCGCAGTCACGCGCACGACGCTACTCGGTTTGCCCTTTCACGCACGTCCCGGCACCGCCCGGGCGGGCGGGACGTCGCCGAGCCCTGCCCCCGTGCCGGCGTGGTCTGCAACTTGATGAAAAGTTTGCAAGAAGACGTCAAGAGGACTGCCCGGCCTGATCTAGGATGGCCCCTCGTGAAGGCCATCCGACGCTTCAGCGTCCGTACCGTTCTCCCCGAGCCGATCGCCGCCCTCGGCGACCTCGCCAGCA
>JAICSZ010000316.1 GCA_025936615.1 Pedococcus sp.
AGACGCCGGCGGAAGCTCGCGGCAGCGGTCGCCGATCGCGCTGAGCCGGTGCGTGCTCGTGGCATCCCGCCACCGGCACGGGGCCGGGGCGTCCGCGCGAGCTGATGTTGCTCTTGGGCGGCTTGGGCCGCGGAGCTGGCCCGTGCCGCTGCAGCAGGCGTGGGCAGGCCAGCCGCGCGCAGGGCCAGGAAGCGGCGCACCCTGTGCTCGTCACTGGGCAGGTACAGGCGGTAGCCACCGGCCGTGCGCCGGGGGCTGGTCAGGGCATACCGCCGCTCCCAGGCGCGCAGGGCATGGGTGGTCACCCCCACGCGGCGTGCCAGCTCACCGATGGTGACCCCTTCCTCGGCAAGGGCGTCGGGGCTCCCATCCAGCTTTTCCACACCCTCCACCCTAATGGCTGACAGCCTTCGACAAACATTTGACAAGCACACCGTCCGGCGCGCTCGGTTCGGCTTGGTGGTGTTGGCCAGGAGACCTCTGATCCACTCGTGGAACGCGCCGGCTTCGGCGCGTTGGACGACCGTGCCCGGGCTTGAGCCGGAAGTGTGGTGGCCATGCGCCGCTCGCGAGGCGCGAACGCAGCGCCGCCACGACCCGGGAGTGCAGGGTCGCCGGGCCCATCGCTCGCACCCTCCCCGCGCACGGTGGGGCCGGCCGCACCAACCCGGCCAGGCGGCATACCGACGTCTTTTGTGCCCATCAGTAGCTCTGGGGGGCGCCGGCCGTCGTCTGGGTGACGACCGCGATGCCCGCGCTGGTGCCGAACCTTGGCCGCCCCGGCGCCGAGCAGGTAGACGATCGCGGCGCCGGCAGGACCTAAGCCCCTGTTGCGGTGGGCAGCGGGTCCGCATGCTCGCTCAGGTGGAGCACCCCATGACCGCCGAGGCGACCGCAGGCACCTTGTCGGGCGAGGTGTGGTTCCGGGACCGGCCCCGGTGGGCGCTCGCTGTGGTGGTCGCACTGTTCGGGGCGGTCCTGCTGCTGCGGCTGACCGTGGGATCGCCGGTGGACGCATACTCGCTCTACTACGCCCTGCCCGTTGCCTTGGCGGCGAGCGCCTTCGGGTTCCGCGGTGGCCTGTCCGGCGGCCTGGTGGCGGTGTGTCTCATCGCCGTGTGGGTGGTGGCGGACGACGTGCCGCTGACGCCATCGGGCTGGGTCTCCCGCGTGCTGCCACTGCTGCTCCTGGGGGCGCTGCTCGGGAGGGCCGTCGACCGGAGCCAGCGGGCCGAGGAGGGGCGGCGCCACGCCGACGAGCAGCGACGCTCGGCCGAGGATGAGCTCAGCCGGGCCGAGACGGCCGCAATGCTGCACCGCCAGGCCATCGAGATCAACGACACGCTGATCCAGGAGCTTGCCGGCGCGAAGTGGGCGTTCGAGGCGGGCCGCAGCGAGGCCGGACTGGCGGCGCTCACCAACGCCATGGGCAACGCCCAGGAGCTGGTGTCAGACCTGATCAGGCGGGCGGACATGGGAGGGCGCACGGAGCCGACCTCGTGGCCACCGAACTAGCTTCCCCGCCACGGGCCAGCGGTCGCAGCTGCAGACCGTTGGCTGTCTGACACCACGCGACTCGAGGCGTCGGCCCGCGAGGTGGGTCCCGCGGCCTGCCGGCGCGTCAGCCTCTCGGTTGTCCTGTCCTGGCGCCAGGTGGTGTGCTGTCTGCTGGCGCGTCTGCCAGGTCGGTGGTCCGGCTCGTGGCCTCGACGACGCCGTCGAGGAAGCGCAGCACGGTGTCCTGCTCGTCGGCGTCCAGGGACTCCACCACCTGCGCAATGCTGCCTCCGAGCGGCGCGAAGACCGCCCTGCCCACCGCCCTGGCCTCGTCGGTCATCTCGACCGAGACCCGCCGGCGGTCACTCGTGTTGTGGGTGCGGCGGATGTGCCCGGCCTCTTCGAGCCGGGCCAGCAGTGCCGAGGTGGCGGGGGAGCTGAGGCTGAGGGCCGCAGCGAGTCTGCCGGGGGTGAGGTCTTCGTCGCGGCGGGCGGCGTTCATGATGTGGCCGAGGGCGTGCAGGTCGGTGCGGTGCATCCCGTGGGCGCCGCCGCGGACCTCGACGTAGCGCTCCATGGCGGTGGTGAAGTCCCGCAACCGGTCAATGATCGCCATGGTCCGCGCTCCGCGGGCCCACGGACGATGGTCGTCGGCCTCTTCGGTGGCGGTCGGGCCGGAGGTGGTCGGGCCGGAGGTGGTGGGACCGGGGGTGGCCGGACCGCGCTGGTGGGCGGGGCTCGCGTGCCCATGGTCCTTGCCGAGCTGTTCCATGGTGCCCAGTGTATTCTCTCCAGCATGGAAAGAGTCCACGATGGAGAGTCTCAACCCGTCCGGGGTGCGGGGAAGGACTCCCACGGGCTGTTCTCGCCGATGGGCCGCGGCCTGGGACGGCTGGTAGGTCCGCGCGTGAAGTGGGTCGTGGTCGTGCTCGGCGTGCTGGTGGCTGGTGCGGCCTTCGCGTTCGCCGGCGCGGGACGTGCGGCGCCGGCGCAGACCTCGCTGCCGGCCGACGCGGAGGCGGCCCAGGCGGCTGCCATCCGGGCGTCGCTTCCGGCCAGCGCGGTCGCGCCGGCAGTCATCGTGGTCTCGCGGGACGGGCAGAAGCTGACCGACGCCGACCGGACCGCGGTCGCCCGGGCGCAGCGCCGAGGAGTCGCGGCAGTGGCCGAGGCCGGTGCGGCACCCGAGGCGCAGGGCTCCCAGAGCTCCCAGGGCGCGCCGAGGGAAGAGACGCAGGTGTCGCAGGACGGAACGACGGCCTTGGCGATCGTGCCGCTCTCGGCCGCGGTCGACGACGCGACGACCGCCCGGGCCGTGGGCGCGCTGCGCGAGGCGGTCCGCGCGGACCTGCCGGACGGGCTGACCGCCAACGTCACCGGAGGGCCGGCGTTCACGACCGACATCGCCAAGGTCTTCGACGGTGCCGACATCTCCCTGCTGATCGCCACGGCGTCGGTTGTCGCGGTGCTGCTGCTGATCACGTACCGCAGCCCGTGGCTGTGGCTGCTTCCGCTGGGTGTCGTGGGTATCGGTGACCAGGTGGCCAGCAAGGCAATCGACGTCCTCAGCCGGGTCACCGACGTGAGCTCCGGCGGGGCGGTCAAGGGCATCGTCTCGGTGCTGGTGTTCGGGGCCGGCACCAACTACGCGCTCCTGCTGATCGCCCGGTACAGGGAGGAGCTGCGCCGCCATCGCGACCACCACGACGCGATGCGGGCGGCGCTGGTGTCCGCGGCGCCGGCCATCCTGGCCAGCTCGAGCACCGTGGTCCTCGCCTTGCTCAGCCTGGGTCTGGCCGATGACCCGTTCGTCACCTCGTTGGGGTATGCCGGTGCCCTGGGTGTGCTGGTCGCGCTCGGCTCCGCGCTGCTCGTCCTCCCAGCAGCCATGGTGCTGTTCGGGCGGTGGCTGTTCTGGCCGTTCGTCCCACGCGTCGGCACCGCCGACGCGATCCATCGCGGTGCCTGGCGCCGGGTGGGCGACTGGGTGACGGCCCGACCTGCGCGCGTGGGGGGCGCCTCGGTCGTGGTTCTCGCGGTGCTCGCCACGGGACTGGTCGGCCTCAGCGTGGGACAGACGCCCAACGAGCAGTTCGTGCGCAAGCCTGAGGCGGTGTCTGGTCAGGAGCAGCTCGCGCGGGCGTTCCCGGCGGGCAGCAGCGCTCCGGTCCTGGTGGTTGCCCCACCAGCCGCCGTCGAGGAGGTCCAGCGGCGGGCCGAGGGTCTCGACGGCGTCG
>JAICSZ010000173.1 GCA_025936615.1 Pedococcus sp.
CCCGTCCACCCTAGGTCGTGCGGAGCCGGACCATGGCTCGGACCAGGGCGATGACCAGCAGTGTGGCCAGCAGCATGTGGACGAGCACGACGCCCCACGGCAGGCCGGTGAAGTACTGCGTGTAGCCGACCACGCCCTGGGCGACGGTCACCGCGAACACGCCGGCCCACGCCTTCGCCGGCGTGGAGGTCGCGCCGGTCAGCCGCGCCGCCAGCCACATCGCGACGACCAGCCCGACGAAGAGCATGACGGCGTCGGCGTGCAGCCACGAGACGCTGCGGGGGTCGAGGCCGAACCTGGCGGGATCGCGGGCGTCGCCCGAGTGCGGGCCCGAGCCGGTGACCACGGTGCCGAGCGCGAGCACCACGGCGGCCACCGCGCAGGTCGCCCACCCGAGCCGCTCGACGAGCGGTGGGACCACGAGTGCCCGCGGCCCGGGCGGTGACGGCTCACGGAAGACGAGGAAGGCCGAGGCCCCGACGAGGACCATCGACACGAGGAAGTGCGCCGCGACCGTGAGCGGGTTGAGCCCGGTCCGGACCGTGATGCCACCCAGGACCGCCTGCACGACGACACCACCGAGCACCACGAGCGCGGGGACGAGCAGGTCGCGACGCGCGGCGGCCCAGCGCCACACGGCATACACGACGAGCAGTGCGACGAACCCGACCAGCCCCGTGAGGGTGCGGTTCCCGAACTCGATGAACCGGTGGTAGCCCTCGGCCTGGTGCGGGACGGGCGTGAACGAGCCGGGGACGCACTGTGGCCAGGTGGGGCAGCCGAGCCCGCTCCCGGTGAGCCGGACCAGGCCGCCCGTGACCACGATGAGGACTTCGACGACGAGGTTTCCGAGCAGGATCCGCGGCAGCCATGGGCTCGCGGGGGGAGCAGCGGGAGGCGTGGCGGTGGGGGCGGGCGCCTGCGCGGTGGTCACGCAAAGAGGGTACGTCTCAGGGGGATCCCCGGTGCCATTGGGTGAAGGTCCTCATGGTGCCCGGGACCGCGCGGTGGGTGGATGGTGGCATGGTGCCGAACTGGTGGCGGGTCGCGGTGGTGAGCGGGTACTTCGGGCTGCTCCTGGTGGCGATGGTGACGAACCAGCCGTGGTGGCTGCGGGCCGCGCTGCTGGTGGCCACCGCCACGAGCGCCGCCGCGGCCGGCCGCGGTCAGTCGCTCCAGCGGAAGAACCGGCTGGCGAGCAGCGTCGCGGCGGCCCCCCAGACGACGAGCACGAGCCACTCGCCGGTTCGCGCCTGACCGTGCGCCAGCGCGGCGCGCAGGCTGTCGCCCAGCGCGCCGGAGGGCAGCAGCTCGACGACTGGGGCGACCGCGGGGGGCAGCTCGCTGCCGGCGATGACCACGCCGCCGAGGCCGAGCAGCGCCACCCAGATGAGGTTGGCGAGGGCGAGCACACCCTCGGCGCGCAGGGTCCCGCCGAGCAGGAGTGCGAGGGCGGCGAAGGCCCAGGTGCCCAGGAGCGTGGCGACGACCGCCGCCGGTATGCCGGACGGCTGCGGTCGCCAGCCCATGGCCAGTCCCAGCGCGGTCAGCACCGCGAACTGCACGAGGACCACCGACAGCACCGCGAGCGCCTTGGCGAGCAGCAGGCCGGTGCGCCCCAGGGGGGTGACGCCCAGCAGGCGCAGCACGCCGTAGCGGCGCTCGAACCCGGTGCTGATGGCCTGGCCGGTGAACGCGGAGGAGATCACGCACAGGGCGAGCACACCCGGCACCACGAGGTCGATGCGGCGCCCGTCGCCCACGGCCACCGACCGGGCCACGACCAGGCCCACGAGGACCGCGCAGGGCAGCACGACCGAGACGAGCAGCTGCTCGCCGTTGCGCAGCATGGTGGTGGCTTCGAAGCGCGCCTGGGCGAGCACCCGCTGCGCGGTCGGTGCCGCGGGGGAGGGCTGTCGTCGCTGGACGACGTGGGGTTCGGGGACGGGGTTGCTCATGACGCCTCGGGCCGGGTCAGGGCGAAGTAGCGGTCCTCGAGGGTGTCGCCGGCCGAGACCTCGGCGATGCTGCCGTCGGCGACGACGCGACCGCGGTTGACGATGACGACCCGGTCGGCGAGCCGCTGCGCCTCCTCGAAGGAGTGGGTGGTGAGCACGACCGCAGCGCCCTCGCGGGCGGTGTCGCGCACCAGTTCCCACACGTCGAGCCGCGCATGCGGGTCCAGACCCGCCGAGGGCTCGTCGAGGAACACCACGTCGGGACGGCCCACGAGGGCGGCAGCAAGCGCCACGCGCTGGCGCTGGCCCCCGGAGAGCCGACGCACGGTGGTGCCGGCGAAGCCGTCGATGCCGAGGCGGTCGGCGAGGTCGCGCACCGTTGCCGGCGCGGCATACATCTGGCTGAGGTGGTCGAGCAGGCGAAGCGGCTTCACACCGGTCGGCAGGCCCCCGTCCTGGAGCATCACGCCCACCCGGGCGCGGTGGTCGGCCCCGGCATGCCACGGGTCGGCGCCCAGGACCCGGACCTCGCCGCCGTCGCCGCGGCGCAGCCCCTCGCAGCACTCCACCATCGTCGTCTTGCCGGCACCGTTGGGACCGAGGACCGCAGTGATCTGCCCGCGCGCGGCCGACCACGTGGCGCCGTCGAGGGCGCGGACGTTGCCGTAGGACTTGGCGAGGTCGGTCACTGCTACGGCGGGCGGCACGCGGCGATTCTAGGTCTGGCGCCGGGACGTGCCTGAGGCCCCTCCGCCCACCCGGCCCGGGGACTGGACACAGTCCCCATGTGGAGGGGGGCCTCAGGCGCCAACTCTGGACCCATCGCACCACGAAGGAGCCAGAGATGAACCTCACCGCACACCCACTGTCCGTCGCCGCCGAGCTGGCGTGGAAGGGCGACCTGCTCGGGGGAGCCAACCTCGCCACGAAGCACCGGGTCGCGCGCCGCCGCCGGCGCTGGCCCGCGTGGCCGGCCCGCCCGGGCGAGTCCGTCCGCACGATGGCCGACGCGCTCGCCCGTGCACTCTGCCCCGTCATCCCGCACGACGTGCCGGAGCGCTGAGCGGGCCGGGCCCGCCGCCTGAGGCACCCGCCCCGGGTGCCCGCACGGATAAGGCATCAGCCCAATGCGCAGGGGTGCCTTAGCAGAGCAGATTCAAGACCGTCAGCAATAAAGCAAGAACCAGCAGAGGAGCACACCATGAGCATCGCCGCAGACCCGCTGTTCGTCGCCGCAGAGGTGCAGTGGCGCTTCGACACCAACTCGGCGCTGTACCACGGCGCCAAGCCGGTCCGGCACCACCGCCACCCCATTCGCACCTTGTTCGGTGGCCGTGGTGGCCACCGGCACACCCGGAACGCCTCGCCCCGCCTCGCCTGAGGCGTGGCAGCCGTGACGGCCACGACGGACCACACCACCCTCGAGACCCACGTCACCGTGTCGGGCCCCTCCGACATAATCGGCGGCGTGGGTCTCGACGTTGCTACCAGCCGGCTGGTCGGCCGTGACCAGGAGGCCGGCAGCCTGGCCCAGCTGCTCGGCATCGGCACGCCCGACGAGCGGGGGATGGTGCTGCTCTCCGGTGACGCCGGCATCGGCAAGACCCGGCTGCTCGGGGAGGTCGCGGGGCGCGCCCGCGACGAGGGCTGGACCGTCCTGGTGGGCCACTGCCTCGGCGAGGCCGGGCAGTCGATGCCCTACCTGCCCTTCAGCGAGATGCTCACCCGCCTCGAGGCCGCCGACCCCTCGTCCGTCGAGCGGACCATGAGCGCCCACTCTGCGCTCGCCGCACTGTTCCCGGCCAGGCGCCGCCGGGCCCCGGCGCCGGAGCTCGACGCACCCGACACCATCGACCCGCGCGACCTCGTGGAGGCGGCGCACGCCGCGTTCGAGGGCGTCGCCTGGGACGCCCCGCTGCTGCTCGTCGTCGAGGACGTGCACTGGGCCGACCAGTCCTCCCGAGACCTGCTCACCCTCTTCTTCACCCGTGGCTTCGGCGGCCGGGTGAGCATCGTCGCGTCCTACCGCAGCGACGACCTGCACCGCCGCCACCCCTTGCGCACGACCCTTGCCCACTGGTCCCGGCTGGGTGACCTGCACCGGGTCGAGCTGGAGCCCCTTCCCGACGCGGCGGTCCGCGAGCTGGTCCGGGGCGTCCAGCCGCGCCCGCTCACCGAGCACCAGGTGCGTGCGGTCGTCGACCGCGCCGAGGGCAACGCCTTCTTCGCAGAGGAGCTCGTCGCCGCCAGTGCCCTCGGGCGCACCGGGGTCGCCGAGGACCTGTCGCGCCTGCTGCTCGTCCGGTTCGACCAGCTCGCGGCTGCCGGGCAGCACGTCGTGCGGATGGCCTCTGCGGCCGGCCGGCACGTCAGCCACCCCCTGCTGACGGCCGTGGCGGGCCTCGGTGAGGCAGAGCTCGACCAGGGCCTGCGCGACGCCGTCGAGCACCACATCCTCGTCCCCACCGACTCGGGGGGATACGCCTTCCGTCACGCACTGCTGGCCGAGACCGTCTACGACGACCTGCTCCCGGGGGAGCGGGTGCGGGCGCACGAGCGCTATGCCGCTGCTCTCGGCTCCGACCCCTCGCTCGGCACCTGGGCCGACATCGCCCGCCACGCCTCCGCAGCAGGGGACCGCGCGGTCGCCCTCGAGGCGAGCATCCACGCCGGCGACGCGGCGATGTCGGCCGGCGGACCCGAGGAGGCTTGGCGCCACTACCGCCAGGCGCTGTCCCTCGTCCCCGACCGCCACGCCGACGCCGACCGGCTCACGCTTCGGGCCTCGGCCGCGCTCACCGCGAAGGGCCAGGCGATCAAGGCACTGGCGCTGATCGAGGAGCGACTGTCCCGTCGCCAGGTCGAGCAGGACCGCCTCGGACGGGCCGAGCTGCTCAGCGCCCTGGCCACCACCGCACGGCTGACCGAGAGCACCCTGGACACCCTCGCGGCCACCAAGGAGGGAATCGGGCTCCTCGACGGAGCGGACCTGCCGGAGCGCCAGGCCGCCCAGGTGCGGGCGCGACTGCTCGGTGCACGGGTGCAGGCGCTCGTCGACCGGGGACGTGACGAGGAGGCGGCCCGCGCAGCCCAGGAGGCGGTCGAGGCAGCGCTCGCCGCCGGACTCCCCGAGGTGGCCGCCGAGGTGCGCGTAGTTGAGGCGCGCGTCGTCGAGCGGGTCGGCGACCCCCAGCGCAGCCAGGACACGCTCGAGGGGATCATCGCGACCGGTGCCGCACCGGGCGACCCGGCCCAGGTGCGGGCCCTGCACCACCTCGGCTCGCTGCACCACCGGCTCGGGCGCCTCGACGAGGCGGTCGAGGTCTACCGACGCGGCGCCGAGGCGGGACGCGCCGCGGGCCGTGCCTGGGCGCCCTACGCGTTCGACTCGCGGCTGCTCGCCGGGGTGGCCGCCTA
>JAICSZ010000022.1 GCA_025936615.1 Pedococcus sp.
CTGTGCGAGCGGGGGATCAGCCCGAAGTGGATGGTCTCCGGGTCACCCAGCGAGCGTCCCTCGGCGACCTTCATCGGGTCGACGTCGCCGATGAGGTCCGCCACCGAGGTGTCGGGGGTCGCGAGCTTCTCGGCGTACCTCTCGTCGCGGTGCCGCCACCCCACGCGCAGGTCGCCGCCCTGCTCGGCGGCCCACCGCTGCGACTGGGCGGTGACCGGCTCGAACGGGTGCTCACCCAGCTCGGACCCCTCGATCACCGGGGTCCACTCGTCGAGCAGGCCGACGAGGGTGCGCAGGATGCGCGTCTTGCCCTGCCCGCGCTCGCCCAGCAGGACGAGGTCGTGGCCGGCGAGCAGCGCCCGCTCGAGCTGGGGGATGACGGTCGTGGCGAAGCCGTGCAGGCCCGGCCACGGGTCGCGTCCCTCGGCGAGGGCATGGATGAGGTTCTCGCGGATCTCCTGGCGCACCGGCCTGGCCTCGTGTCCCGAGGCCCGCAGCGCGCCGACGGTGGTGGGTGCCGGTCGTTCGCTCACTCCCTCACGCTACGCCTCGCGTGGCCGCCGGCGGGTGTGCCGCCGAGGCGGCACTACCCTGTGCCCCGTGGAGGTCGAGGGGACGCGCGCCGAGGCAGTGCAGCGGTATGCCGCGTTGCAGCCCGGGCTGCGCAAGGTCACAGAGGAGTTCGTGCGCCTCGTCACCGCCCTCCTCGACGACGCGGGCATCAACTACGTGAGCGTGACCGGACGGACCAAGTCCGTGGCCTCGTTCGCCGCCAAGGCGGCGCGGACCGTGGACGGGGAGCCGGTCTACCCCGACCCGGTCACCGACATCACCGACCAGGTGGGGATCCGCGTGGTGACCTACCTGCACGCCGACGTCGCGGCCGTCGCCGGCGTGCTGTCCGACCAGCTCAGCGTCCTGGACGACCGCGACATGGGCCGCGAGACGGCCCGGCAGGGGCGGTTCGGCTACTCGAGCCGCCACCTGCTCGTAGCGGTCGACCCCGTGAGGGGCGTGCCCGCGGCATACGACTCGGTGCGGGGGCAGAGCGCCTCGGTGCAGGTGCGCACGATCCTCCAGCACGCGTGGGCGGAGTTCGAGCACGACGTGCGCTACAAGGGCAACGTCCCCGAGGAGCACGTCTCCGACCTCGACCGCCGGTTCACGCTGGCCGCCGGGCTGCTCGAGCTGGCGGACCGGGAGTTCTCCGAGATCCGGGACAAGCTTCAGGCCACGATGGGGGACCAGCAGCTCATCGCGGACGCCGACGACCCGCGGATCAGCGCCTCCGACCTCGCGACCTTCCTCGCCCGGCAGTTCCAGGAGGCGGGCTGGTCGCGCACCGACCACTACGCGTGGATCTCCGGCCTCCTCCTCGAGCTCGGCATCACCTCGCTCGACGAGCTCGGTGGCCTGCTGTCCTCGATCGACCTGCCCGGGATCGACGCCCGGATGGGGTACCGATACCCCGCCGGAGCGGTCCGCCGGCTCGACGACGCCCTGCTCGCAGTTTTCGGCACCCGCTACCTCGCGCTGCACGGCAACGTGCACCGCGAGGCGGCTCTGCGCACCCGGCTGGAGAAGATCCGCGGCGGCAGCTGAGGTTCAGCGGCGGGTGCTGGTCGGGCCGTAGGTCGCCTTCGGCGAGTCCTGGCCTCGGTGAGGGATACCGCGGTGTCGGCGCCGCGGCATACGCTCGATTCTTCACCCAGCCAGCACACGAGGAGGCACCGATGGCATCGCGCCTGAACCCCTACATCGCCTTTGGCGACAACGCCCGGCAGGCCATGGAGTTCTACAAGGACGTGTTCGGAGGCGAGCTCACGACGAGCACCTTCGCCGAGTCCGGCCAGCAGGACGGCGGCGACCTCATCATGCACGCCCAGCTCGAGACCCCGAGCGGCTACACGATCATGGCCTCCGACACCCCTCCCGGCATGGAGCGCCGAAGCGGCAGCAGCATCACGGTCAGCCTCAGCGGCGACGACACGGATGAGCTGCGCGGCTACTGGCACAAGCTGTCCGGCAACGGCGGATCCGTGACCATGCCGATGGAGAAGCAGATGTGGGGCGACGAGTTCGGCATGTGCAGCGACCAGTTCGGCATCGCCTGGATGGTCAACATCGCAGGGGAGCAGAACCAGCCCGGGTAGCCCTACGCTCGAGCCATGCGCTCGCGCGCGCGCGTCGGCGGGCTGACGGTGCACGCCGTCGCCGGCACCCACACGGTGCTGCTGGGCTTCGACCTGGCCGCACCCGCTGGGTGCCTCGGCTTCGCGGTCCTGCGCACCGACCACACCGACGGCGAGACGCGGTGGCTGCGCGGCATGAAGACCTTCGCGTCGGTCGTGCCGCAGCCGCCGCCGGGCAGTGACTACAGCACCCGCGAGCAGCCCCTCCAGGGCTTCCAGTGGGGTGACTACACCGTCTCGCCGCAGCGCCACTACACCTATGCCGTGTCCGCCCTCGGCGGCGCGCCCCCCGCGTTGACGGAGCTCGCCACCACGACCGTGGAGGTCACCACCGAGACGGAGGACGACGGCGTCCACGGCATCTGGTTCAACCGCGGTGTCGCCGGCTCGCAGGCCTTCCAGCGGCGGTTCCCCGGCTACCACCCCGGACCCCACCCCGACGAGTCCGACCAGGCGATGGTGTGGCTGTCGCGTGGTCTCGGCGAGGCGTTCGTGGCCTTCTGCGCCGAGGCGCTCGGGCCGGGGTGGGGGCTGCGCGGTGCGTTCTACGAGTTCACCTGGGGCACCGGCCTCGACTCGCTGGCGGCGGCGCGCGACCGCGGGGCGGACGTCTTGCTCGTCGTCCACGGCAGGGACACCGACAGCGCGGCCGCGGCGGAGGCAGGGAAGGACGACGACACGACGGCGAAGGATGCGCGGACCGCCGCGCACGAGCACGGCCTCGACGACGTCGTCACCTGGCGCACCGCCCCCAACAAGTCCGCCCTGATGCACGACAAGTACCTCGTGCTGCTGCACAACGAGTCGCCGGTGGCGGTGTGGACCGGGTCCACGAACCTCACCCGCGGCGCGGTCTTCGGCCACTCCAACGTCGGGCACCTGGTCCGCGACCGCACGGTCGCCCGTGACTACCTGCACGAGTGGGAGCGGTTGGCGGCAGGCGAGACCACCCAGGACCTGCGGACCGACCACGAGGCGGCCGACCTGGTCGCCGAGCACGTCCCGGCCTTGCGCAAGGTGGGCCGGGTGTTCTCCCCGCGCGCCACGGACTCAACCGTGCTCCAGTGGTACGCGGACCTGTTCGGGGCCGCGAAGGAGAGCGCGCACATCACTGGTGCGTTCGGCCTCAACGCAGTGTTCCGTGACGAGCTCGCCACCCCCGAGCCCGACGTCGTGCGAACCGTGCTGCTCGACAAGCGGCCGGCGGCCGACGCGCGCATCCCGCTCGCGGACCCCAACGTGCGGCTGTCCACCGGTAGCCACCTCGCCGACAGCCCGCTGGCACAGTGGGCCGACGAGCACCTCACCGGGTTCAACACCCACGTGAAGTACGTGCACACCAAGATCATCCTGGTCGACCCGCTCACCGACGACCCGACCGTCCTCACCGGGTCGGCGAACTACTCCAGCGCGTCGACGACCGACAACGAGGAGAACACCCTCGTCATCCGGGGCGGGTCGAGCCGCGCGGCGGACCGGGACGCGGTCCGGCGAGTGGCCGACATCTACCTCACCGAGTACCACCGGCTGTTCATGCACTTCGTCTTCCGCGCCTGGGCACAAGGCCGGTCGGTCAACGACGGCGAGGTCCAGGCCATGGGTCACCTCGACGAGACCGACGCGTGGACCGACCGCTACTACCGCGCCGGGTCGTGGCAGGCGTTGCAGCGCAAGGTCTTCTCCGGTCAAGGGACGACCTAGTCGTATGCCGCGTGGCCGCCTCTTGCGGCAAGCGTCCTCCTCGACGTGGCGTGAGCGGGGAAGGGGCTTCCCCGAGGGCGTGGGCGACCAGGCCCGCAGCCGACAGGATCCCGTGCACGATGTCGAGTGCCTCGCGGCCCTGTGCCGTGGCCTGCTGGGCGCTCGCCAGCACCTCCTCGGACCAGCTGAGCAGGTCGTCGATGGCGCGGACGCACTGGAAGTAGCCCATCAGGTCCGTGTCCCAGTCGGTCGCGCCGTAGCCCTCGAAGAAGGCCCGCTGCTCGTCGGCCGTGATCGGGGCGAACGCGAGCACTCCACCGAGGGCAAACATCAGGTCTGCCTCCCTTGGGGCGAGCACTGCGTCGTCCCAGTCCAGGAGCCACACCTCCCCGTCGGGACCGAGGACGATGTTGCCCGCGTGCGGGTCGGCGTGGCACACGACGGGACGCGTCGTGGCCCAGGCGGGTGACGTGGCCAGGGACTCGGCGCGGTCCGACACCGCGAGCACCCGGGCCCGGTTCGCTCCCCAGAGGTCGCGCAGCTCCTGCAACAGGACCTCGTCAACGGAGCACTGAGCGAGTCGCTCCGGCATCGCTCGAGCCCGCTCCACGAGTCGGCCGGGGTCGGGCCCCTCGCTGGGCAGGACCGCCAGCACTGGTTCGTGGGCATCGGTGGTGTGCACCTGGGCGAGCAGCCGGCCCAAGCCGCGCCACTGGGCCTGGTCCATCCCGCCATCGAGTGCCCGGCGCTGCCCCACCCAGGGCGCCACGCTCAGCTGTTGGCCACTACGCGCGGCGATGAGGGCACCGTCTCGCGTGCGGAGGGGCGGCGGGATGCCCTGCACCCCTTGCGCGGCCAGGAAGTCCGCCACCACGAGACCCAGCTGGGGGACGATGCTGGCCTTCACGGCATACCGGCTGCCGTCTCCGGTCTCGCCCACGAACGTGGCCGCACGCGCATCGGCGCCCAACCCCGTGGGTCGGACGCCGATGAGCGGGATGCCGAAGTCCTCGCGGACCCAGGCGGCGAGGTCCACCTCAGTGCACGAGCACCGGCGGAGCGCCCTCGGCGCCCTCCTCGTCGAGCAGGTGCGACTCCTCGTGCTTGCGCGGCAGGAAGGCCGCCGACACCAGCGTGAGGGTGACCAGGATCGCGGCCACCCAGAAGGTGTGGGCAAACGCGCTGGCGCCGGCAGTGGCGATCGCGGCAGGGTCCTTGCCCGTCGGCGGGTTGTCCTTGAGGGCATTGGTCAGGACGACCGAGAAGATCGCCACGCCCACCGAGCTCGCGATCTGCTGGGTGATGTTGAGCAGCGTCGAGCCGCGCGCCACGTCGTGGTGCTTCAGCGTCTTCAAAGCGGTCGTCATGATCGGCATCATCGTGGCGCCCATCCCCAGGCCCATGACGAACAGGACCGGGATGATGAAGCCCCAGTGCGAGGAGTCGGCCTGGAGCTGGGTCAGCGTGAACATGCCGCCGATGATCAGGACCAGCCCGAACGGCACGATCCGGCCCACCGGCATCTTGTCGACCAGCGCGCCGGCGATCGGCATGGTCAGCATCGCGCCCAGGCCCTGCGGGGCGACCAGCCAGCCGGCGTTGAGCGGCGTCTCGCCCTGCACCTGCTGGAGGAACTGCGGGATCAGCAGCAAGCCACCGAAGAAGGACGCGGCGAAGATGAACATGGTGATGATCGAGACGGTCAGGTTGCGGTTCTTGAACAGCCGCAGGTCGAGCAGCGGGTGCTTGGGCCGGAAGCTGTAGAGGACGAACAGGACCATCAGGGCCAGGCCGACCAGACCGGGCAGGAGGACCTTGGTGTGGCCGATGCCGCCCTGACCGGGGATGGAGGACACGCCGTACAGGAACAGCGCCAGTCCCGGGCTCATCATGAGCATGCCGACGAAGTCGAAGGACTCCGAGGGGTGCGGTGCGTCCTTGGCCAGCGCGAACTGCGCGTAGATGATCGCGACCAGGCCGATCGGAGCGTTGATCAGGAAGATCCAGTGCCAGCTGAAGTGCGAGATCAGCCAGCCGCCGAGGATGGGGCCGAAGATCGGGCCGAGCAGCATGGGCACACCGAGGATCGCCATCAGGCGACCCATGCGCGCCGGGCCGGCCGCGCGGGTCATGATCGTCATGCCGAGCGGCATGAGCATGCCACCGCCGAGGCCCTGCAGGACCCGGAAGAGGATGAGCATGTTGATCGAGGTGGCGGTGGCGCACAGGAGCGACCCGAGTGTGAAGAGCAGGAGGGCCAGCATGTAGAGGCGCTTGGTGCCGAACCGGTCCGCGGCCCAGCCCGACAGCGGGATCACCGTGGCCAGGGCCAGGGTATAGCCGGTCACCGTCCAGGCGACCGTGGAGTAGTCCAGGGGAGAGCCGCCCTTCGGGACGAAGGCCGTCTGGAAGGTGCGGAGCGCGACGTTGACGACGGTGATGTCGAGGATCGACATGATGGCGCCGAGGACGACCACGCCGGCGACCTTGAGGACGGCAGCGTCGATCTTCTCGGGGTACTCCACCGCCGGGGTTGTGGCAGGGGCTGACAAGAGAGTGCCTCTCGATCGTGGTGAGTGCGTTGTGAAGTGGTGGTGGCGCCGCCGCGACGCTGCGAAGCGCCGGACGAGCCTATTGGACGGCAACGACGTCCCGCCTCCAGTTATTTCGCGAAAGCAAGTATCTGCCGACGACGCTGTGGGAACCCTGAGACCGCCCGCGGCTCAGCCCTCCGCGGCAGCCTCGAGGGCAGCGATGTCGATGCGCTTCATCTGCATGAGCGCGGCGAACACCCGCGCGGCCCGGTCGGGGTCACCGCCCGCCACCTCTTCCCAGTTCGCGGGCACGACCTGCCAGGACAGGCCGAACTTGTCCTTGAGCCAGCCGCACGGCCCCTCCTCGCCGCCGTCGGCGGTGAGCGCGTCCCAGTAGCGGTCCAGCTCGGGCTGGTCCTTGACGTCGATGGTGATCGAGATGGCCTCGGTGAAGGTGAAGTCGGTCCCGCCGTTGAGGGCGAGGTAGCGGGCGCCGTCGAGCTCGAAGGCGACGGTGAGGACCTGGCCCTCGCGCTCGCCGGAACCCTTGGGGTACTTCGTGATCGTGCCGATCCGGCTGTGCGGGAACAGCGAGGTGTAGAAGTCGGCCGCCTCCTGCGCCTGGGTGTCGAACCACAGGCAGGGGTAGGTGCTCGGCATGGTGGTCTCCCTTCGCGGCGCGGGCGAACGCCCACACACGAGTTCAGACCGTGACCACGCCACGAACTCATCGCTTGGTATGCCGGTAGCGTCACCCCCGTGCCCACGCCACCGCTCGCTGCGCCACGGCGCGACGTGGACGTGCCCGGCTACTGGCAGGCGCTGGGGCTGCCCGGCCTGGCCGACATCCACGTGCACTTCCTGCCCGAGGCGATGCTCCACAAGGTGTGGGCCTACTTCGACCGTGGGGAAGAGCACTACGGCCAGGCCTGGCCGGTGCACTACCGGATGGACGAGGCCGGCAGGCTCGACGCCGTGCGGCAGATGGGCCTGCGTGCGATCCCGGCGCTCTCCTATGCCCACAAACCGGGCATGGCGGCCTGGCTGAACGAGTGGTGCGCAGCGTTCGCCGACCGGGTGCCGGACGCGGTGCACTGCGCCACCTTCTACCCCGAGCGCGGCGTGGGTGAGCAGGTGCAGGCCTGCCTTGAGGCCGGTGCCGGGCTGTTCAAGCTGCACGTCCAGGTCGGCGGCTTCAGCCCCGACGACCCGCTGTTGGACCCGGCGTGGGCGGCGTTGGAGCGCGCCGCGGTGCCCGTGGTGGTGCACGCAGGCTCCGGGCCCATCGCCGGTCAGCACACCGGCCCCGGCCCCGTCGCAAACGTCCTCGAACGCTTCCCAGGGCTGGTGCTGGTCATCGCCCACCTCGGGATGACGGAGTACCACGGGTTCGCGGACCTCGTCGAGCGCTACCCCCGCGTGCACCTGGACACCACGATGTGCGGCACCGACTTCAGCAACCGCTTCTCACCGCTGCCGCCCTCCTACGTGGAGCGGCTCGCGACGCTGGCCGACCGGGTGGTGCTCGGCTCCGACTTCCCCAACATCCCCTACCCCTACGCCCACCAGCTCGAGGCGCTCCACCGGCTCGGTCTGGGCGAGGAGTGGCTGCGCAGCGTGTTGTGGCGCAACGGGGCCCGTCTCCTGGGACTCGACGAGGCCACCGGTGGCGAGGATGCCTGACCGGCTCGCCCAGGCGATGCAGGCCCTGTATGCCGCGGGGCCCGACGAGTTCATGGCGCTGCGCAAGCGGCTGGTCGCCGAGGCGAAGGCCGACCAGGACAAGGCCGTGGGCGGCGAGATTGGCAAGCTGCGCAAGCCCAGCGTCGCCGCGTGGGCCGTGAACCTCGTCGCTCGCACCGCTCCGGACGTCGTCGAGGAGCTGGTCGACCTCGGCGGGCAGATGCGCGACGCTCAGTCACGGCTGGACGCCACCGCGCTCACCGGCATGCGCAAGGACCGGGACGCCGCCGTGGAGGCCTTCGTGCGGGCGGCTGCCGTGGCGGTGGAACAGGAGGGACGCAGTCTCACCCCGGCTGCGCAGCAGGAGGTGCGGGCGACGGCGATCGCCGCGCTGGCGGACGAGCGGGCAACGGAGGCCGTCGCCTCGGGCCAGCTCACGCGGGCCTTGTCCTACAGCGGCTTCGGCGAGGTCGACCTGGCCGAGGCGCTGGCCCGGACCAGTGGCGGGACGATCCTCACCGTCGTCCGCGGTGGCTCCGCACGTTCTGCGGATGCCTCGGCCGCAGCAGACGCGGACGAGGCCGACGACGCTGCCCACACGCAGGAGGAACACGCAGCCACGGTCGCGGCCGCCGAGCGCGACCTGGAAAAGGCCGAGGCGGACCTCACCACGGCGGAGCGGGATGTGGCCAAGGCGCGCGAGCGTGCCGAGGAGACCCGTGAGCGACTCGCGGTCGTCGAGCGGCAGCTGGTCAAGGCGCGTGAGGCCGACGAGCGCGCGCTCGAGGCGGTGACCGACGCGGTCCGGGCGCGCAAGCAGGCCGCGGCCACGCGGCACACGGCGCAGGAAGCACTGGGCCGGGCACGCGCCGGTGGCCAGCGATGACCCGGCGTAGGGTCGAAGGGCAACGAGGGAGGCAAGCGTGACGGGTGAGCAGGCCGGCGACATCGACCCCCACGTGCCCCCGAGCGGGACTGGATGCGCGGAATGCCTTGCGGCGCAAGGCTGGTGGGTCCACCTTCGGCGCTGCGCGCTGTGCGGCCACGTCGGCTGCTGCGACACCTCGCCCGGGCAGCACGCCACCCACCACTGGGAGCAGACCGGGCACCCGGTGATGCGCAGCTTCGAGCCGGGCGAGGACTGGTTCTGGGACTTCCGGACCGGTCAGGCGGGCGACGGTCCACGGCTCGCAGCGCCACTGGCGCACCCTGACGACCAGCCGGTCCCCGGGCCCCGCGGCGCCGTTCCCCCTGACTGGCGGCAGCACATCCACTGACCCGCCCCTCAGGGTCGACCCTGACGTGACTAGTCACGGGCAGGGGTCGAACTGGGTACTTGCCCCGATGTGACCACCGCCCTGGGGCCGGGACAGTGTCGGCATGGCCCTCCAGACCGACCTGATCGCGCCGACGGCGATGACCGCACCACTGCGGCCGTTGACCTCTCGCGGTCGGGCCGCCCGCCGTGCACCGGGGGGTCGCGGCGGGCGGAGGGCCGCCAAGCTCCTGGCCTCCGGTGGGCTCGCTGCGGGCATCCTCGCCTTGGCCCTGCCGCGGGTGGCCGGGGCAGAGTGGTCGCAGATCGCGGCGGCCCTCGGCGGGCTGGGGCTCGCCCAGCTGGCGCTGCTCACCGTCGTGTGGCTCGCCGGTCTGTGGGCGCAGACTCCCGCGCTCACCGCCGCCATGCCGGGCCTGTCCCACCGACGGGCGCTGCTGCTCAACCTCACCGGCTCGTTCGTCTCCAACCTCCTGCCACTCGGTGGCGCGGCGGGGACGGTCGCCAACTGGCGGATGGCGCGGTCGTGGGGGTTCAGCACGGCGGCCTTCAGCCGGTGGGCCGTGTTGACCAACCTCGTCGACACCCTCCTCAAGCTCGTGCTGCCCGGCGTGGCCCTGCTCTGGCTCGCCGCCGCCGGGGTCGAGACGCAGGGTTCGGTCGGGACGGCGGCCTACGTCGGTCTCGGGCTGCTCACCGCCGCGGTCCTGGCCGTGTGGCTCGTGGCTCGCGACGACCGGGCCGTCCACTGGCTGGGTCGGGTGGCCGACCGGGTCGTCGTGCGCGTCCGGTTCGTTCGGCCCCCGGCCGAGGGGTATGCCGCGCGGGCGGCGTCGTTCCGCTCCGACAGTGCCGCGCTGGTCGCCAGCAGGTGGGGCAGCATGCTGGGTGGGAAGCTCGCCTACTCGGCGCTGCAGGCGGTGCTGCTGTGGATGTGCCTGCGGATGATGGGCGTCTCGGTGCACCCGGCGGTCGTCGCGGCCGCGTTCGCGGTGGAGCGGATCCTGACGATGGTGGCGCTCACGCCCGGGGCGACCGGCTTCGTCGAGCTGGGCATGGCGGGGGTGCTGGTCGCGTTCCACGTCGAGCCGGCCACCGCGGCGGCGGGGGTGCTGCTCTACCGGGCCTTCATCTTCGGTGCGGAGATCCCGGTGGGTGGGCTCTCGATGCTGGCCTGGTCGCTCCGGCGGCGCCCGGCTCCTGTTGCCCTCAGTCTTTGATGGACCCCTGCTGTCCTGGCAACGCGGATCCATCGAAGACTCGAGTGCGGCGCGACCTCAGCGGTCGAGGAAGGGACGAAGCGCCGCCACCCGGGCCTGCAGCTCGTCGGCGCGTCCACCCTGCCCGACGGAACGCAGGTGGTCGGCCGCCTCGAGGTGCGCGGTGACCTCGGCGCTGAGGATGCAGCGCACGTCGTCCTCGCTCAGCTCGCGTGGGTCCACTTCGGCGGCACCCAGCCCGACTGCCGACTTCGCGACCTGACCTGCCGTCGCCGGGTCGTCCCGCGGCTCGACCGGCACGGCCTCGGCGTTGGCGACGGCCGCAAGCGCCGACCGGATCGCACTGATCGCCGCCCTGTCTCGCTCGCGCATGGCCGGCACGAGGGCGCGCTGGAGGCGCTGGCGCAGGTCGTCGGTCATGCGCCTGATCGTTCCAGCCCGTGCACCCACGAGTCGCCGGGTTTTGCGGACGGTCAGCGGGTGGGCTGGAAGCCGCGCAGCCGGAGGCTGTTGGTGACGACGAACACCGACGACAGGGCCATCGCCGCACCGGCGATCATCGGGCTGAGCAGCCCCGTGGCAGCCAACGGGATCGCGGCGACGTTGTAGGCGAAGGCCCAGAACAGGTTGCCCTTGATCGTGCCGAGCGTGCGTCGTGCCAACCGGATCGCGTCGGGTGCGGCCAGCAGGTCACCGCGCACCAACGTCAGGTCGCTGGCCTGGATCGCGACGTCGCTGCCCGTGCCCATCGCGAGCCCGAGGTCGGCCTGGGCGAGCGCGGCTGCGTCGTTGACGCCGTCGCCGACCATCGCGACCGACCTGCCCTTGGCCTGCAGGCGCTTCACGACGTCGACCTTGTCCTGGGGCAGCACGTCGGCGATGACCTCGTCGATGCCGACCTGCCTGGCGACCTCTCGGGCAGCGGCCTCGTTGTCGCCGGTGAGCAGCATGGGCGACAGCCCCAGCCTGCGTAGGTGCGCCACCGCCTCGGCGGAGGTCTCCTTCACGGTGTCGGCCACCGCGACGACACCCCGCGCGACGCCGTCCCAGGCGACCACGACGGCGGTGGCGCCACACGCCCGAGCCGCGTCCGCGGCATACGTCAGCTGGTCAGGGACCGGCACCGACCAGTCGGCGAGCAGCCGCGGCCGCCCCACCACCACGACATGGCCCTCCACGGTGCCCTGCACGCCGAGACCGGGCGCGGACGAGAAGTCCGTCACGGGTGGGAGGCTGCCATCCGCGGCAGCGGCCTTGGCGATGGCCGCCGCCACCGGGTGCTCGGAGGCATTCTCGACGGCGCCAGCTAGTCGCAGGACCTCGGCGGGGCTCTCGCCCTCGGCCGCGACGACGTCCTGGAGTGCCATGCGCCCGGTGGTCACCGTGCCGGTCTTGTCGAGCACGACAGTGTCCACCTGCCTGGTCGACTCGAGCACCTCGGGGCCGCGGATCAGCAGGCCCAGCTGGGCGCCGCGACCGGTGCCGACCATGAGCGCGGTCGGGGTCGCGAGGCCGAGCGCGCAGGGGCAGGCGACGATGAGCACTGCCACGGCAGCGGTGAAGGCCGCGGTCCAGCCTCCCCCGATGGCGACCCAGGTCCCGAGGGTCGCGAGCGCGAGGACGATGACGACCGGCACGAAGAC
>JAICSZ010000062.1 GCA_025936615.1 Pedococcus sp.
GCCATCGTGACCGTGAACGCGCCACCCCCGTTGCCCGCCGTAAGCGGAGAGGTGCTCACAGAGAGCGCGCTGCCTGGGTCAATGTGGTACAGAACATTGATGTCGAGGACCTGGTTGTCGGTCACGGCGTCGTACGTAGTCCCGGTGTAGTAGTGCGCCAGGATCTGCTTGGCCGTGTAGCCGTCCCTGGCCATCTCCCAGGCGCCGTACTGGCTCATGCCGATGCCGTGGCCCCAGCCTGAGCCGTGCAGCACCCACCCGGGGGTCGCAGCCGCGGTGGCAGCGAGCGGAGCGGCCATCCGTGGCGCTGCGGTCGGGCTCTCCACCGTGGGGCCGGGCGTCGGTTCCTGTCCGGGCGGACCGACCGGCCGTGCCTGGTTCGCGCCCCACTGCGGGTCGGGAGTCGGGGGGGCACCGGCGGCGCTGCCGGAAGCGCCGGGCACGGCGAACCCGACCGCCATGGCAGCTGCGGCCACGGCAGCGGCTGCCCGCGCGGCATACCGCATGGACTTGGTCGACATGTGACTGAACCTCTCTCGAAGACCCGGTCAGGGTCTCACTGCAGGACCGCTCGTTGGGCGCGACCCGCCACGAGGTCGCTGACTGCAGCCGTTCCGCCGAGGACGGTGACGCTACGCAGCCCGGGGGCGCGGTCCAGCCAGCTGGACGTGGTCGTGGGCATGCTGGTGCTCTTGGCGTAGAGGGTGACCCTGGCGAACTGGCCACCGGACAGCGTGTCGACGAGCGACTGTGGTTCACCGGAGGACAGCACGACGTCCCTGACATCGATCAGGTGCGACGCCCAGCCGGCCACAGCGGTGCCCGTCGCGTAGCGGTCGCTGCCGGCGACCCGCGTGGGCCGGGGCAGGGCCCGCAGCACGCTGTCGGGGACGACGCCCGTGCCGCCCGCGACGACGGTGCGCTGGGTCCCGAGGCGGCCCAGCGCCCACCGCGTCTCCGACGGGACCGAACTCGCCGCGACCAGGAGGATCGGGCGCCCGAGCGCCGCCGCGGCTCCCGAGAGCACCAGGCCATCGGCCATGGCGTCCGGTCTGCCGCTGGCGACCAGCGCATCGGGCTTCGCACCACCGAGGTGGACCGCCACACTGGCAGCGGTTCCGTAGCGGTTGCTTCCCCAGTAGCGCTCGATGTGGGTCACTCCCAGGCTCTTCAGCTGCGTCTCGACCGCTGAGGAGATGACGCCGGTGCCACCGACGAGGTATGCCGTGTTGGCGCCACGTCGGCGGACCTCGGCGTACGTGCTGGACGGCAGCCGGTCCGGTCCGGTGAGCAGGAGGGCGGCGCTCTTGGCGTGAGCCAGCGGGGCGGCCACCAGGGCGTCCGGCATGCCGGCGTCGGTGCCGCTCGCGAGCACGATGACCTTGCTGCTCGGGTTGGCCGCCCTGGCGACCCCTACCGCAGTCTCGTAGCGGTCCGCGCCGCCTATGCGTGGCGGGCAGTAGCCCTCCGGCGCCCCAGGTGTCGAGGCGATGTGGACACGCACGGTGTAGGGCGGGACGCTGTTGATCGTGCCCGACCCGGCCGATGCCGACACGCTCACATAGTAGTCGCCGGGGGGTGCCCAGGAGCCGCTCGAGAGCTTGCCGTTCCAGCCAGCCGTGATCCCACCCGCTGTCGTCGAGGTCGCGCTCCCGCTGGCCGTTGCCAGCACGCCGGTGCGGCACGCGCTCTGCACCTGCAGGGACCAGCTCATCGGGAGGCGGTTCGGACGCGCCGTGACCACCGGGCCGGGCTGCCCATAGCTCCACGAGGTGGAGCTCACCCTCGGCTCGAAGAAGGCCGCCCCCATCAGCTGCTTCGCGGCGGTGCGGATGGACCCGAGCTTGGCGTAGAGGGCGTTGCCGGGGCACTCGGTCTGGTTCGGCGCGCCGTCGGCGTCGCGGTGGCCGGAGACGGTGTAGACCGCCCGGGTCATCCCCGTGAGCGTGACCTTCCCGACCGGGTCGACGTGGGCCAGGCCCAGCTTCCAGGCGAACAGCTTGTTGAATGCCGACATCATCGCGGACGGCGGCTGGGCCGTGTTGAACGTGCCGATGGCGGCGGCCCCGAACAGCTGCGAGTTGTACCCACCCGTGTGGGCGCCGATCACGGGCTGGTCGACACCTCCGGCTCGTCCCTCCCACGTGCGGCCGAACCGGTCGATGAGGAAGTTGTAGCCGATGTCGCTCCAGCCGCGGGACTGGGTGTGGAAGGCGTAGATCCCCCGGATGATCGCCGGCACCTGGCTCGCGGAGTAGGTGTTCGCGTTCACCGTGTGGTGGACGAAGCCGGCCTTGATCGTGCCGTACTCCGGCACACCGGTGCGCAGGCTCTCGTCCGCCCCCCACTGGGCCCGGGTGAGGATCGTGGGCTCGGTGCCTGCGGCCCGGGCGGAACCCGCCTGCGAGGTCGGCGCGTCGGCCGCCGAGACCGACGGGTCGATGACGTCGAGCTGGGCGTCAGGAGTCTTCGCCTTCACCTTCGCCGTCAGCACGCGGACCTGGACAGCGTCCGAGGTCACCACGTAGGGGTCCGTGCCACCGCGCTCGTGCTGCGCCTCCGCTGTGCCCGGGTCCGGGCCGTGGTCGTCTTCCCCATCCATGGTCGTCCACGCGCCCCAACGGTTGTTGTCGCGCACGCGGTACTCGACGCGGTCCGCCGTCGACAGGGCGCCCTCGTCCCACGTCACCCCGATGACGTGCAACCGCCCGTCCGTCGACAGGGCGGGCGTCTCGAACCCGGCCGCCGGCCTTGCCTGCGGGTGGTACGTGCGCGCCTCCGGGCTCGCTGCAACGGGGCTCTGCGTCGCCTGATCGAGTGTCGCGGCGTCCATGTGCCGCAAGGGGACCTGGCGCAGGTGGGTGGCGACCGGGTGGGGTGCCGCGGATGCAGCCGGGGGCCGGGTGGCCACGACGGAGCCGACGAACAGCAGGGCCGCTGCGAGGACCGCCGAGGTGAGGTGCCGGAGTCGGATTCGGGGGGCGCAGTAGCTTGTCATCGGGGTCCGTAACGTCGGTGCAGGCAGCTTCGTCGACCAAGGGACCGCACTTGGGCCCAGGTCGTTGTGTTCTTGCGTGGAGGGCTGCGTTTGCAGCCGAACCAGAGTCACACACGCGTCACACCAGTCACATGTCCTCTTGGCGACCGTGGCCGATTCGTTACGAAATCTCCCGGTCGGCCCGGCGCGGCAGCGTGCGCGTGCGGCGCGCCCACGGCGCGGCCATCGGGCCCGTGCCCACTTGTCACTAGGCTGACCGCCGATGAACGACGACGTCTGGCTGGTGGTGCCACTCTTCAACGAAGAGCGGGTCATCGGCGACGTGGTGCGCCGCGCCAGTCGGGTCTTCCCGAACATCGTGTGCGTCGACGACGGGTCGTCGGACGGCAGCGCAGCCGAGGCCGCCGAGGCGGGCGCCGTGGTGGTGCGCCACCCGGTGAACCTTGGACAGGGCGCAGCCCTGCAGACCGGCTTCACGTACGCCCTCTCTGTCCCCTCGATGCGGTGGGCCGTCACCTTCGACGCGGACGGCCAGCACCAGGTCGAGGACGTCGTGCAGATGTTGGACAAGGCCAGGGCCGAGGACCTCCAGGTCGTGTTCGGCTCGCGGTTCCTGGATGACCGCACGAAGGCCGGGCTGCTCAAGAAGCTGGTGCTGAGGGCCGCGGTTGGCTACACCAACCTCACGACCCACACCCGCCTGACGGACGCCCACAACGGCCTCCGGGTGCTGCGGCGCGACGTCGTCGAACGCCTCGAGATCACCCAGAACCGCATGGCGCACGCCTCGGAGCTGGTCGGCCAGATCGGGGACCTGCAGGTGCGGTACGGCGAGGCCCCCGTCCATGTCCTCTACACCGACTACTCGCGGTCCAAGGGCCAGTCGGTCTGGAACGCCGTCAACATACTCGTGGAGCTGATCCTGCGATGAAGCTCGTGTTGATCCAGGTCGTGCTGATCGTCGTCGTGGTCGCCGTCGTGGCCCGGCTGTTCCGCTCGCGCGGCCAACGCGCGCAGGCGATCCGCCGCATCGGCCTGCTCCTGTTCGCCGGCTTCGCCGTGGTCTCCATCCTGTTCCCCACCGTGTGGAACGGGATTGCGCACCTCGTGGGGGTCGGCCGCGGCACCGACATGGTGCTCTACGCACTGGTCGTGGCCTTCCTGTCCTTCACCGTCACGACGTACGTGCGCTTTCGAGACCTCGAGACGCGGTACACGAAGCTGGCCAGGCGCCTGGCGCTCGACGAGGCAGACCGGGACTACCCCCCCGACGCCCGCGACAGCGGCGCCCCGGCCGACACGGACCCTGCCTCCGGCTGAGGAGGCGCTGCGGGCCCGCCACGTCGGGGTGCGGGGCATCGCCGCCCGTCGAACCTCATCCCAGGCGCCGCAACGCGCCCATCGCCGCGTCGAGCATGCTGACCGCCGAGAGTCCTGAACCATCGCTCACCGGCCCTCCGCGCAGCACCGCCGTTGCGAAGGCGCGCGCGTCCAGCTGGGACACCTCCACTCCGGCCGGCCGCGGTGCCGTGTCAGCGGCGACCACGCGTGCACCGGCGGCCAGCGCCTCCCGCACCACGACGGAGTCGCCGTCCCACGACGTCGGGCGCAGGAAGACGGCCGAACGCCGCAGGACGTCCGCGACGTCCGCAGGGGGCGCGTCGAAGGTCGTCTCGACCCAGTCCAGTCCTGCGACGCTGGCGCGAAACCGGGCCAGGTGCTCGCCATCTGCGCCGTAGGCCAGGACCCGCAACCTGGCGTCGCGCCAGTCGTGGCGGACCAGCCGGACCGCCTCGACGGCCAGGTCGGCGTTGTAGTGCGGCAGGCCGGCGTTGGTTGTGACGCTCAGCAGGTGCGGGTCACGTTCGGGCTCGTTCCGGCTGACCGGCTCGCCGGACGACGCGTCGGCGGAGAATGGTGTCACCACCCGCACTCGATCCTTCAGGTCGAGGGGCAGGACGGTCCGGATCTGGTCGTTGACCGCCCAGATCTCGTCATACGCGTGCAGGGATGCACCCAACAGGGCCCGCCTTGCTCGGCCACCACGGGAGAGCTGCCGGGCCACGGAACCGGAGTGCAGGACCAGACCGGTCCGACCGGGAAGGAGCGCGAACACCGGGGCCAGCACGGCGGCGCGCCACAGCCTCGTGATGTGGAACAGGTGCAGCGACCTCCGCCCGCCCAGTCGCGGGACCTTCCCGAGGGCTCGCCCAGGGGACCCGGTGTCCACGTACTCGACGAGCATCCCGGCACGCCGCAGCTGGTCCGTGAGCTGTCGGTGGCTCGTCAGGACCCCGCCGACCTCGCCGTTCTCCTGTGCCCACTGGAAGACCCGGGAACCTGGCGCTGGCGGGGTGTCGGCCACGTCTTCTCAGTCCAACCGGGAGCTGGTCAGCACACCCACCAGGTGCCCTGCGGCGGTCAGCAGGGCCAGCGGCACCATGACGACCACCAGGACGTGGGTGCCCACCAGGTCGTCGTGGGCCGTGTCGACGATGCCTGCCGCGAGTACCAGCAGCGATGCCTCCACTGCGACGAACGCCCGGAACACGGGAAGGTAGCCGAACGCCCGCCGGACCGCTGCGACCCCGGAGACCTTGGGGCGGGTCGTGGTCGCGACGTCGTCGAGCAGGGGGCGCCCGGTCTTCGCCCGGGCCACCACCACGAGGTCGGTGAAGGCCTTGTTCATGAGCACCACCACGGCGACGAGTAGACCCAGGACGGTCCATCCCCCGACCTGGAGCGGCGCGGACAGCGAGTAGTCGTCGGCCCGCAGCCCCAGCCCGACCGGGATGGCGGCCTCCGTCGCGTAGTGCCCGATCCGGTCCAGGTAGATCCCTGCCGGCGAGAACCGCTGACGCCACCGTGCCAGCTCCCCGTCGGAGCAGTCGAGCAGGATCTGCAGCTGCATCGCGAGGGCGCAGACGAGCGGCCCCCCGATGCCCCAGAACGGGGTTGTCGCGGCCCCGCAGACCCCGACGAGGATCATCAGCCAGGTCACGCCGTTGGGTGTGATCCCGGTCGGAAGCAGGGCACGGGTGGCGTGCACGCTCAAGTGCCTGATGTACAAGGCGCCAGCCCAGTGCTCCGCGTTGTAGCGCGCGATGTGCTCGCGCGGCTGCGCGACTGCCCGCAGGTCGGACAGGGACGGGTGGTCGTCGCGTGGGTCGTGCGTCGCCACACTCACAGGGCCACCTCCGGCTCCGGGTCCGCCAGGTGCGAGGAGCCTTGGTCCTGGGTGCGCAGCCACGTGCGCCACGCACGAGCTGACTCCGCGGCATACACGGCGATGAGCAGGAGCGCCGCCCAACCGAGCACCGGCTGCATCGGGACCCCGAAGGCGGCGAGCACGACGAGGGCGAGCATCCTCCCGTCCACGCCGAGGGTTGCACCGGTGACCCACGGCGAGGGGGGCCGTCCTGTGTCGCGCAGGCGGTAGACGACGTCATAGCGGTGCCAGGCAACGGCAGCGAGGTAGGCGTACGCGCACCACTGGGACGGCTTGGGAAGAGCGGTCACCAACGCGAGCACGAGAACCGCCTCGGCGGACCAGAGCAGCGCCGACGCCTGCCAGCCGACGGAGTGCTGCAGGGGCGGCCGGCACCCGGCCCCGACGAGGAGGCAGCCGACGAGGACGAGCAGGACCGTCAGCCACGTCACCTCCCCGCCCACGGCGGTGGCGACCGCCGCGGCCACGACGACGAGCACCCCCAAGAGTGCGGCGGGGAACGGCAGCCCGCGGACCCGGCCGGCCGCTCGGGCGAGGGGACCGAGGCCGAGCTGGTGGTCGAGGTGTCCCCACTCGCCCGAGCTGACGCGTGGGTCGCGGCGGTATCCGTCGCGACGCAGCAACGCCATGGCCGTGCGGCCACCCAGCGTCCAGGCCAGCGCCACGGCGACGGCGCCCGTGATGGCCCACAGGAGCACCGGGGCGCTGAACGTCAGGAGCCCGAGCGAGAGCACCAGGTAGCGCTCCGCGATCGGCATGTGCAGAACCTTCTTGCCCCAGTAGATGACTCGTTGACGCGGAGTGGGGGGAGCGGCCAGGGTCAGCCGGGCGTCATCCGCACCGAGGTCGCGGGGCTGGTCGACCTTGAGCTGGTCGGGCACGAGGTGGGCGCGCGAAGCCCTGGTGCGCTCGACGTACGCGTAGTCCTCCAGGTGGCGCACGGTCACCAGTACGAGGGCAGCCGTGGCGAGCAGCCACATGGGCTCGCCGCGGCGCACGGAGACCCACGCGACGGCGGCGATGAGCGAGTACTCCTTGACCCGGTCGCCAACCGCGTCGAGCCAGGCGCCGAGGGCGCTGAACCGCCTGGTGAACCGGGCGATCTCGCCGTCGACGCAGTCGACGACGAGGGCGAGCTGAAGGAGCACGGCGGCCGCCACCCACGCCCATCGGGAGTCGGTGGCCGCCAGCCCCGCGGCGAGCAGACCCAGGGCGAGGCTGGTCACCGTGACGACGTTGGGACTCCAGCCGTGGGCCAGGCCGAACCGGGTCAGTCGCCGAGACATGGGGCGGATGACGAACGTCGAGAAGAAGCCGTCGCCACCCCGAGACGCGCCCCGGAGCCGTTGCTCCCAGGCCGAGCCGCCAGCACCAGTCGCCGACCTCCCGCGGCGCGACACGTCATACGGGCCGAGCGGGACGGCACCCACCGGGACCCCACCACGGACGAGCGCGACGAGGGCCAGGTCCAACGGGTCCACTGCTGGGTCTGCGGCGCACGGGCTGGTGGCTGCCGACCGCCAGAGCCGGATCGCGTCGGGGAGGTCGGCCGCGCCGACGAGCAGGATCCCGACACCGAGGTTGGTTGGTGCGGTGACGACGTGCCGGGCCGAGCCTGCCGAGTGGACCAGGCGCTGGTCCGGGTCCACCCGCAGCAGCGTGAACCCCTCGGCGTCTGCCTGCGCGGCGGCCGGGTCCAGGGTGGCCACGGAGGTCCCGGCTCCGGGACGGTCGAGCAGGTCCAGCATCGCGACGGCGGACAGCCTCAGGTCGGCTGACACGACCACGACCGGCAGTGCCGCGCCCGTGGCCCGGACCTGGTCGGCAGCATCGGCCAGCCCCAGCAGCGTCGCGGCGGCGTCCAGGCCGCCGAGGCCTCGTGGCTCGAGGCCGAGCTCGCGCAGTGCGCGAGACACGGCCGTGCCCTCCGCGCCCGTGCCCAGCACGTATGCCGGGGCGCCAGCGGTGTAGCCGTGGACCCCGCGGGCCGACGCGCTTCCCACGAACGGCGTCTCCGCAAGGCTCACGTCCCGGCGTCCACGTCGGCGTTGTACTTCTCGATGACCTCCTCGACCGGTCCGTCGCCGACGAGCCGCCCGTTCTGGAGGTACAGACCACGCTTGGCGAACCGTCTCAGGTCACCCTCGCTGTGGGACACGAGGAACAGCGTCTTGCCGCCGCTGAGCATGTCCTCCATCCGTAGGTAGCACTTCTCCCGGAAGGCCCTGTCCCCGACGGCGAGGACCTCGTCGACCAGCACGATGGGCTCGTCCAAGGTCGTGATGACCGCGAACCCCAGCCGCACCTGCATCCCCGAGGAGAAGTGGCGAAACGGGGTGTCGAGCGCGTCCTTCACCTGGGGACCGGCGAAGTCCACGATCCCCTCGAAGCGCTCGTCCACCTGGTCCTTGCTCAAGCCGTGAAGGCCGGCCGTGAGGTAGATGTTCTCGCGCGCGGAGAGCTCGCCGATGAACCCGCCAGTCAGCTCGATGAGCGGCGCGACGCCCCCCCGGACCCGGACCTTGCCGTGGTCCGGCAGCATCACTCCGGCGATCATCTTGAGCAGGGTGCTCTTGCCGCTGCCGTTGCCGCCGATGAGGCCGACGGCCTCACCCCTGGCGACTTCGAACGAGACGTCCTGCAGCGCCGAGAAGGTCTCCTTGGAGTGGCTGCTGCCGCCCCGGAAGAGCATCTCGCGCAGCGA
>JAICSZ010000083.1 GCA_025936615.1 Pedococcus sp.
CGCGGCGCCCCCGACGTGCAGGTCCACCTCGCTGCCGATGGTGGTGCAGGCCTTGCGGTATGCCGCGTGGGCGGCTCCCCGCGCCCCCTCACCACCGGTGAGGGCCGAGTGCACTTCGGCGAGCTGGGCGAGCACCGCGACCAGCAGTGCCTGGCGGTCGACGTCGGGCGCACCGGCCAGGGCCAGGGAGGTTGCGGTGCCCACGGGGAGCTCCTCGCGGGCCTGGCTCACGTTGATGCCGAGCCCGACGACCACGCCCGTCGGCTGGAGCTCGCAGAGCACCCCGCAGACCTTGCGGTCGCCGTCCGAGGGGAGCAGCACGTCGTTGGGCCACTTGAGGTGCCCCGCAAGCCCGGTCACCTGCTCGACCGCCCGCTGCACGGCCAGGCCGGTCAGCAGTGGCACCCAGCCACGGCCGTGCTCGGGAGCGGGGAGCAGCACGGACAGCGTCACCGAGGCCCGCGGCGGGGTCTCCCAGCTGCGGCCCATCCGGCCGCGACCCGCCTGCTGGTGGTCGGTGACCACGACGTGCCACGGCTGGGCGAGCCGCGCCGCCTCGGCGTTCGTGGAGCCGAGCTCGGGATGGAGGTCGACGCCGGTCCACGGCGATCCGGGCGTGACCAACGCCTCGTGCAATGCCTCACGCTCGAGCGGTTCGCGCATGGCCGCAAGGCTAGGCTCCCCGCATGGCGCAGACCACCGATCCCCTTGCTCTCGGCGGCACCGACGTCCCCGACGACATCGACATCCACTCGACGGCCGGCAAGCTCAAGGACCTCAAGCGCCGGGTGGCCGAGGTGGCCAACGCCGGGTCCGAGCGGGCCGTGGAGAAGCAGCACGCGCGGGGCAAGAAGACCGCCCGCGAGCGGCTCGCGATGCTCCTCGACGAGGGGTCGTTCATCGAGATGGACAAGTACGCCCGGCACCGCTCGAGCGCGTTCGGGCAGGCCGAGAACCGGCCCTACGGCGACGGCGTGGTCACCGGCTACGGCACCGTCGACGGGCGCACGGTCGCGGTGTTCGCGCAGGACTTCACCGTGTTCGGTGGGTCCCTCGGTGAGGTGTTCGGCGAGAAGATCTGCAAGGTCATGGACTTCGCCATGAAGGTCGGTTGTCCCGTCATCGGGCTCAACGACTCCGGCGGCGCCCGGATCCAGGAGGGCGTCGTCTCGCTCGGGCTCTACGGCGAGATCTTCCGCCGCAACGTGCACGCCTCCGGGGTGGTGCCGCAGATCTCGCTCGTGATGGGCCCGTGCGCCGGCGGGGCGGTCTACTCCCCGGCCGTCACCGACTTCACCGTCATGGTCGACCAGACCTCGCACATGTTCATCACCGGTCCCGAGGTCATCAAGACCGTCACCGGCGAGGACGTGTCGTTCGAGGACCTCGGGGGCGCCCGCGCGCACAACACCAAGTCCGGTGTGGCCCACCACATGGGCAGCGACGAGCAGGACGCCATCGACTACGTCAAGGCGCTGCTGTCCTACCTGCCCTCGAACAACCTGGAGGACCCGCCCAGCTTCGCCGACGACGCCGAGGAGCTCGACTCCCTGCAGGTCACCGACCACGACCGCGAGCTCGACACCCTCGTGCCCGACTCGGCGAACACGCCGTATGACATGCACATCGTGATCGACCACGTCGTGGACGACGGGGAGTTCCTGCAGGTGCACGAGATGTTCGCGCCGAACATCATCTGCGGCTTCGGACGCATCGAGGGACGCTCGGTCGGGGTGGTGGCCAACCAGCCGATGCAGTTCGCCGGCACCCTCGACATCGACGCCTCCGAGAAGGCCGCCCGCTTCGTGCGCACCTGCGACGCTTTCAACATCCCGGTGCTGACCTTCGTCGACGTGCCGGGCTTCCTGCCGGGCACCGACCAGGAGTGGGACGGCATCATCCGCCGCGGCGCCAAGCTGATCTTCGCCTACGCCGAGGCGACGGTGCCGCTGGTCACCGTCATCACCCGCAAGGCCTACGGCGGCGCCTACGACGTCATGGGGTCCAAGCACCTCGGCGCCGACATCAACCTGGCCTGGCCGACCGCGCAGATCGCGGTGATGGGCGCGCAGGGCGCGGTCAACATCCTCTACCGCAAGCAGCTGGCTGCGGCCGAAGCGGCCGGCGAGGACGTCGAGGAGGCCCGGCAGCGGTTCATCACCGAGTACGAGGACACCCTGGCCAACCCGTACGTCGCCGCCGAGCGCGGCTACATCGACACGGTGGTCACGCCGTCCAACACCCGGATGAACGTCACCCGGGCGCTGCGGGCGCTGCGCTCCAAGCGCGAGACCCTGCCGCCCAAGAAGCACGGGAACATCCCACTATGAGCGACCCGGACGACGGCAAGGCCTCGCGCCCACCGCTGCAGCTGGTCCGCGGTGACGCGACCCCCGAGGAGGTCGCCGCACTGCTCGCGGTCCTGTCCGCCGCCTCGGCGGGCGACGACGCGAAGCCGGCCCCGCGGCATACCTCGCAGTGGGCCTCCCGCGAACGCGGGGTGCGCCGCCCCCTCCAGCCCGGCCCCGGCGCCTGGCGCGCCTCCGCCTGGCCCTCCTGACCCCTCTCCGCGGCGCTCTCCCATGCAAATCATGAGTTAGCGCCGCCCCTCAGGCCACCAGCCCCCGTTGGGTGAAGTGCTGCCGCCATGCGTCCGACAGCACGCTCGGAACCGTGATCCCGCGCCCGGAGAGCTCGCGCTGGAGGTGCAACAGGGTGTCCTCCGGCATCTCGTACAGGTCCTCCGCGTGAAGGACCACGAAACGCCATCCTCGGCCGGCGAGATCGGCCCGGCGCGTTTCGTCCCGGAGCTTCTGCTCGGGTTCCTCGTGCCAGCGACCGTCGTACTCGATTGCCAGGCGCTGCTGTGGGAACGACAGCTCGATCCGGTACTGCACCGACGCGTCACGGCGGCGCAGCTTGTGGTTGACCACGGGCTCAGGCAGGCCAGCCAGCACCATGAGCAGGCGAACCTGGGTCTCCGGCCGCGAGTCGACCTCCTCACGTGCGAGCAGCGCAGCCTGTCGTGCCAGCCTGGACCCCTGCCCCGGCCACCTCTCTGCCGCGACGACCAGGTCCTGGGCGGAGGTGACTCGGCGGCGCAGCAGCTGGTCCGCGCAGCACACCAGCTCGACCAGGTCCAGGGGTCTGGCCAGGTGCAGGAGTGTCTGCTCGGGAGTCGTCACAGCGAGGCCGTGGCGCCGGGCAGCGGCAACTGCATGCGTGAAGCGGTGGACCTTGATCCCGGCCACCGTGCTGCTGACGGGCCGAGTGAATGCAGCATGGACGTTGGGGTCGTCTTGGATCGCCCCGCACCACAACCTCGCCGCTGTGCCGTGGCTGAAGACTGCGTCGGACGGCAGGATCCGCTGCGCTGCACGACACCGCACCACCAGCGTGTCTGGGACGATCGCGTCGACGTAGACGTTGGGGAAGACCTTTCGGTAGGCCGGTCCGCGCAGTGCCCGGTCGCTGATCCCAGCCGATCGAGCCTGCGCGTGGGTGAAGGGCTGCATGGGGTCCAGGAGCGGCATGGCACCACTTTGTCGAAGTGCGCACGGGCGACCGAGAAGTTCTCCACAGGCGCGGCAAGGGTCGCGGCGCCAACTCATGATTTGCATGGGATAGCGCCGGCAGCTTGGAGCCGCGGGACGGCGCTAACTCATGATTTGCAGGGGATAGCGCCGGGGTGGGCTAGGCGTCCAGCTCGGCGGGGGTGCGGCGGCGGTGGGCCACCCGCTCGCGCAGCTCGGCGGCCTCGACCTCGACGAGGCACCCTGCGCCGAGCACCCGTTCGGCGACCTCGAGGTCGCCGGTGAAGGCGCGGAAGGCCATCGGGACGGTGATGCCGTGGCGGGGACGCTCGACCACCTCGACGGCGTCGCCCGTCCTCACCCGACCCGGTGAGACCACGGACAGGTAGGCGCCGGTCAGGCCGACCTCGGTGAACCGTCGCACCCAGCCGCGCTCGCCCATGCGGGCCTGGAACGTCGCGCACGGGATCCGCGGCCCGCAGACCTCGAGGACGACCTCGCCGCCGACGAGCCACCGTTCGCCGACGAGGGCGTCGTCCACCGCCACCCCACGCGTGGTCAGGTTCTCGCCGAAGGCGCCGTTCGGCAGCTCGCGACCGAGCTCGGCGCCCCACCAGTCGAGCTGCTCGCGGGCGAACGCGTAGACAGCCTGGTGGTCACCACCATGGTGGCGCTGGTCGCCGATGAAGTCACCGTCCAGTCCGCTGCCGAGCCCACCGTGCTTGGGGCCGGGCGCGCGCACGGTGGCCTCGGCCACCGGGAGCTTGTGTATGCCGGTCGGCAGGGTTCCCTTGGCGGCGTTGGGTTCGGGGGCGCCGACGTTGAGGGACAGGACGTGCGCTGGCATGTCACCCACCCTAGGGAGCGCCGCCAACGGTTTTCCGGCCCGCCGGTAGTCGGCTGGCGGCGACGGCAGGTTGCTGGGGTACCTTCGCTCGCGTGAGCACCGAAACCACCGCGCCCCGCCCGGCCACTGAGATCGACCGCATCGCCGACGCCTACCTCGCCGAGTACGTCGCCCTCAGCCCCATCACGGCCACCTACCAGGGCATCCCGGGACACGACGAGGACCTCGACGACTTCTCCCCCGCCGGGCTCGCGGCCCACTCCGAGCTGCGCCTGCGGACCCTCACCGAGCTCGACCGCGCCACGCCGGTCGACGACATCGACAAGGTCACCCTGTCTGCAATGCGCGAGCGCCTGGGCCTGGCGGAGGAGACCTATGCCGCCGGCATCGACGAGATGTCGCTCAACGTCATCGCCTCACCCCTGCAGGAGATCCGCGGCGTCTTCGACCTGATGGCCACCGGCACCGACGAGGACTGGGGCGTCCTCAGCCGCCGCATGGCCAAGGTGCCCCAGGCGCTCGAGGACTGGAAGGAGAGCCTGCTGAGCGCGGCCGAGAAGGGCAACGTGGCGCCGCGCCGTCAGGTCGAGGCCTGCATCAAGCAGTGCGAGGACCTCACCGAGGACGGGGGCTACTTCGCCACGCTGCTCGACGACGCCAGGCTGAGCAACGGCAACGGCAACGGCGACGGGGACGGCGCCCTGGCCGACAGCACCCGGAAGCAGCTCACCTCCGCCGTCGAGGCAGCCTCCGCCGCCTATGCCGACCTCGAGGAGTGGCTGCGCGACAACATCCTCGACCGCGCGCCCGAGGCGGACGCGTGCGGCCGTGAGCGCTACGCCTTGCTGTCCCGCCTGTTCCTCGGCGCCGAGGTCGACCTCGAGGAGACCTATCGCTGGGGGCTGGCAGAGGTGGAGCGGATCACCGCGGAGATGGAGGCTGTCGCCGAGCAGGTGAAGCCCGGCAGCACCGTCAAGGAGGCCATCGCCGCCCTCGATGACGACCCGGCATACCAGCTGCACGGCACCCCGGCACTCAAGGCCTGGATGCAGGAACGGGCCGACGAGGCGATCGCCGAGCTGGCGGACACCCACTTCGACATCCCGGACCCGGTGCGCACCATCGAGTGCCTCATCGCACCCACGCACACCGGCGGCATCTACTACACCGGGCCGTCCGAGGACTTCTCACGTCCGGGTCGCATGTGGTGGTCGGTGCCCAAGGGGGTCAACGAGTTCGGGGCCTGGAAGGAGCTCACCACCGTCTACCACGAGGGCGTCCCGGGCCACCACCTCCAAGTCGCGCAGACCGTCTTCCGCTCGGAGCTGCTCAACGAGTGGCGGCGGATGGCCGCCTGGACCTCCGGCCACGGCGAGGGGTGGGCCCTGTACGCGGAGCGGCTCATGGACGAGCTCGGCTTCATGGACGACCCCGGCAACAAGATGGGGCTGCTCGACAGCCAGTCCCTGCGCGCGGCCCGCGTCGTCATCGACATCGGCGTGCACTGCGGCTTCGAGGCGCCCGACGAGGTCGGTGGTGGCGAGTGGACCTACGACAAGGCGTGGCAGTACCTGGACGCCCACGCGAACCAGGGCGAGGCGTGGCTGCGCTTCGAGCTCGACCGCTACCTCGGTTGGCCGGGGCAGGCGCCGTCGTACAAGATCGGCGAGCGGCTCTGGATGCAGCTGCGCGACCAGGTGCGGGAGCGCGAGGGGGATGCGTTCTCGCTCAAGGACTTCCACCGTCGCGCGCTCGACATCGGCGGCGTCGGGCTGGACACGCTGCGCGAGGCCGTGCTCGGCGAGCTGGGCTGAGGCCCTCCGACCCACGCACCGCCCCCTCCGCTACTGCAAGGATGGGTGCGTGGAGCTCGCCGTGACCCTGCTGGCCGTCGTGGCCACGGTGGTGGTGTTCTCCGGGCTGGCCCGCCGTGCCGGGCTGGCGGCTCCGCTGGTCCTCATCGTGGTCGGCGTCGTCGGGTCGTACCTGCCGTTCATCCACGAGCCCGGCCTGAGCCCTGACGTCGTCCTCGTCGGGATGCTGCCGCCGATCCTCTACGCGGCGGCGATCCGCACCTCGCTCGTGGACTTTCGCGACAACCGGACCACGATCATCGGGTTGTCCGTCGGGCTGGTCCTGTTCACCGCCCTCGGGGTCGGGCTCGTGACGTACTGGCTGCTTCCGATCCCCTTCGCCGCCGCGTTCGCCCTCGGGGCGATCGTGGGGCCGCCCGACGCGGTGGCGGCATCCGCGGTGGCCCGTCGGATCGGCCTGCCGCGCCGCATGGTCACCGTCCTCGAGGGTGAGTCGCTCGTCAACGACGCCACGGCCCTGGTGTCCCTTCGAACCGCCGTTGCGGCCCTCACCGCTGCCGGCACAGTGTCGCTCGGCGGGGTGGCGGTGGGCTTCGGGTGGGCGGTCGTCGGTGGGGTCGGGACCGGTGTCGTGGTCGCGCTGGTCGTCGGCCTCATCCGGCGCCGCGAGGACGACACCGTCATCGACACGGCCCTGTCGTTCCTCGTGCCGTACCTCGCCTACCTGCCGGCGGAGAAGCTCCACGCGTCCGGCGTGCTGGCCGTCGTCGTGGCCGGGTTGCTGCTGAGCCACAAGTCCCCGCTGATCCAGACCGCATCGTCCCGGATGAGCGAGCGGATCAACTGGCGGACGCTGCAGTTCATCCTCGAGAACTCCGTCTTCCTGCTGATCGGGCTGCAGATGCGACGGATCCTCAAGGATGTCGCAGACTCCGGCCTGGGCTGGGGGACCATCGCACTCGTGTGCGGGGCGGTGTTCGTGACCGTAGTCCTGCTGCGACCGGTGTGGGTGTTTCCCTTCCGATGGCTCAAGGTGCGCCGGGGGGCGCGCTCCGGCCACGTGCTGGCACCGTGGACCGACAGCGCCGTGCTCTCCTGGGCGGGCATGCGCGGGGTGGTGACGCTGGCCGCCGCCCTGACGCTGCCCCAGTCGACCCCGCAGCGCAGCCTGCTCGTGACCGCGGCGATGACGGTCACCGTCGGCACGCTCCTCGTGGAGGGCACCACGCTGCCGTGGCTGGCTCGCCGGCTCCGGGTGCGCGGGCCGGACCCGCGCGAGGACGCGCTCCAGGAGGCCAGCATCCTCCAGTCGTCGGTGTCGGCCGGCCTGGCCGCCCTCGAGGAGTGCGAGGAAGTCGAGCCGGAGATGATGGACCACCTGCGCACGCGTGCGGAGAACCGCACGAACATCGTGTGGGAGCGCTTGGGGCAGGGGCGGGAGGACGGCCACGAGCCGCCGTCGGAGACCTACCGGCGGTTGCGGATGGTGATGCTCCGGGCAGAGCGACGCGAGCTGTTGCGGCTGCGCGACACCCGGTCGGCCGACCAGGAGGTGCTCAGCCACGTCATGGCGCAGCTCGACGTGGAGGAGTCGATGCTCGACCGGATCGAGGAGCGCACCGAGGCCCTGCGCGACGACCCGCTGCTGCCTCCC
>JAICSZ010000504.1 GCA_025936615.1 Pedococcus sp.
ACCCGCACGCCGGACAACCTCGTGGTCAACCTCGACGACGTCGACGACAGCACCCTCGAGGGCTTCCACCGCGCATGAGGCCGACCTCGCAGGTCCTCACCGACGCCCTGGCCCTCACCGCCACCGAGCCCGAGGTCTACGACGAGGCCTACCTCGCGACCACGCAGTACTGCCCGTGGCCCAAGGCCTACGGCGGCGACATGGTCGCCCAGGCCGCCGTCGCGGCAATGCGATCGGTCGCCGACGACCGCACCATGCACTCGATGCACAGCTACTTCATGCGGCCCGTCGACATCGGTGCCGAGGTCCGCTACGAGGTCGAGCGGCTGCGCGACGGGCGTGGCTACTCGACGCGGCAGGTCCGCGCGTTCCAGGGCGGCAAGCCCGTCTACGTCGCCATGGCCTCGTTCCACACCGGTGAGGACGGCGGTGAGTATGCCGCGGACGCACCGCCCGCGGCAGGTGCGCCTGAGTCGCTCCCCAGCTCCGCGGCATACCTCGCGGACGTGGAGCCGGGCACGGCCGGGGCCGGCACCATGACTGCGGAGTCCAAGGAGTACTGGTCGGGCGGTCGGTCCTTCGACATGCGGCACGAGCCCGGGCCGGTCTACGTGCGAGTAGAGGGGAAACCTGTTGCGCACCAAGGGGTCTGGGTCCGCCCCTTCGACGCCCTCCGAGCTGTCGAGGGGCTGCGCGGGGACCAGCTGGCGATGGCCGCGCTCGCCTACGTCTGCGACTACACGATCCTCGAGCCCGTGCTGAGGGTGCTGGGCCTCGCGTGGGCGCAGCCGGGGCTCGTGACGGCGAGCCTCGACCACGCGATGTGGTTCCACCGTCCGGTGACGGTGGACGACTGGCTGCTGTACGCCCAGGAGGCTGACTCGGCCCACGCCGGGCGCGGGCTCGGCCTCGGACGCTTCTTCACGCGCGACGGCACCCACGTCGCAACCGTCGCCCAGGAGGGCATGATCCGAGGAGGAGGCTGACCATGGAGCTCAGCCCGTCAGCCCACGAGGACACCTTCTGCCGCGACAGCCTGCCCCCCGACGCCCTGTGGCCCACGCTCGAGTTCACGCTGCCCGAGCTGCAGTACCCCGACCGGCTCAACGCCGCCGCCTGGCTGCTCGACGACACGATCGAGCGGCTCGGCGCGGACCGGCCGGCGCTGCGCACGCCGGGTGGTGAGGTGTGGAGCTACGGCGACCTGCAGCGCCGCGCGAACCAGGTCGCGCAGGTGCTCACCGAGGACCTCGGCGTCGTGCCGGGCAACCGGGTCCTGCTGCGGGCACCCAACGTGCCGTGGGTCGTGGCCTGCTGGTTCGGCGCGCTCAAGGCCGGTGCGGTGGTCCTCACCACGATGGCGGCGCTGCGCGCGACCGAGCTGGGCGCGATCGTCGAGGCGTGCCGGCCGTCCGTCGCGCTCGTCGACCACCGTTTCGCCGCCGACGCGCACGAGGCGGCAGCCGAGGGCGGCGGTCCCAGGGTCGTCGAGTTCGGCGGCGATGGCCCCGACGACCTGGTGCAGCGCTGCCGGGCGAAGTCGGGAGAGCTCGACGCGGTCGCGACGGCGGCCGACGACGTCGCGCTGCTCGGCCCGACATCGGGAACCACGGGCGTGCCCAAGGTGACCATGCACTTCCACCGCGACATCGCCTCGATCGCCGAGACGTTCGGCAAGCACCTCGTCCGGCTCGCCCCCGACGACCTGGTCGCGTGCAC
>JAICSZ010000303.1 GCA_025936615.1 Pedococcus sp.
ACGCCGAAGAAGGCGTGGAAGCTCATCGTCGCGAAGAGCACGACGACCAGGATGACCGGTGGCCACTTGCGCGGTCCGGGGTCGATGCCGACGAGCACCCAGACGAACAGGTAACCGGTGAGCAGGAAGTGGGCGATCATCAGCATGTGCCCCGTGTGGGTGCGCAGCGCCAGCTCGAACAACGGCGAGTAGTAGAAGACCGCGAGGCTGAAGAAGAACAGCGCCGCGGCGACCACCGGGTTGGACAGCACCTGCATGGCTCGCGAGTGGACGACCTGCAGGACCAGCTCACGCGGTCCCCAGGTGCGGTCGGGCCGGCTGGGCAGCGCCCTCAGCGACAGCAGGATCGGTGCCGCCGGGACCAGCAGCAACGGGATCAACATGGCCACGACCATGTGCATCACCATGTGCGCCGAGAACAGCACGGCGCCGTAGACGGCCGGCGCTCCGGAGGTGGAGTAGACGAAGGCAGCCCACCCGAGCACCCACAGCAGCGTGCGGTGCGCCGGCCAGGCGTCCCCACGTCGGTGCAGCCTGCGCACCCCAGCGGCGTAGAGGCCCACGGCGACCAGCGCGACCGAGAGCCACAACCAGTCGGTGCGCCACGTCGTGAACCAGCTGGCGGTCGTCAGCGGCGGGGGCGGCGGGTAGCCGGTCAGCACGAACGCCGCCGTGGCGTTCGGCAGCGGAGCGTCCGGGACCGGTGGGGCGCTGTGCGCCAGCGCCACGGCCGTCCCGACGGCGATGCCCATGACGACGAGCTCGCCGAGCACGAGGCGCAGGAACGCCCGCCCGTCCTCGGCGTCGGCCCGCAGCCGGCCGAGCAGCGACCGACGGTGCACCCACCCCGCGCACCCGAGCAGCACGAGTGCCACTGTCTTGGTGATGATCAGGGCGCCGTAGGCGGTGGCGAGCCCGCCCCACCCACCGAGCCGGATCGCTGCGCTGGCGACACCCGACACCGCGACCGCACCGAAGCACCAGCCGGCGAGGACCGAGAAGCGCTCGGCGCTCGGCGCAAGGTCGCGGCCGAGCAGGGGACGCAGGATCGCGAGGGCGAGGAGCCCCCCGACCCAGACCACGACGCTGACGAGGTGCACGGCGAGCGCGTTGACGGCTGTGTCGTGGTCGGCAGAGCCGGCCGCGTGCCCTGCGAGGGCGAGCGGCAGGACCCCCGCGACGGCGATGGTCGCCAGCCAGGCCATGGTGGCCCGGCTCACCGCCACCAGCGCGCCGATCGACACCACGGCCGCGACCGCGGCGGTGATGAGGCCGACTCGGGTGATCTCCAGTCGCAGCGCGAAGGTGGTGAACTGCTGGCTGAACGAGGGGTCGGACAGCGGTGTGCCGCTCAGGTCGGCCATCGTCAGGACGGTGGTGGCCACCCCGGCCAGCGCCCACAACCCCGCCGCCACGCCGGCGAGCCGGGTCGCGGTCACGCGGCGGTTGGTGCGGGTGGTCTCCGGGACGAGGAACGCAGCGTTGACGAGCAGGCCGACGGTGGCCGCTGCCGCGAGGTCGTGCAGGGCACGGGTGTACAGCAGACCCCAGCGTACGAACACCCCGGGGTCGGCGATCGCCTGGGCAGCGGCTGCTCCGCCGACCGCGGCGGCGACGGGGACCGCGAGCAGGCCCGCGACCACGAGGGCTGCGACTGGGACCCCTGCCGGCCGCGGCAGGCCAGGCGCCGGGTCGGCGGGCCGAGCCGGGGCTGCGGCGGGTGAGGTCATGGACACCAGCGTAGGTTGGTCGCATGCCTCTGCACCCGGCAGCCCCCGAGGACCTCCCCGGGCTCGTCGCCGCCTTCCAGCAGACCGTCCAGGCGGTGGTCGAGCTCGGGCGCAGCTGCGGCGACCGGGAGTTCGACCTGCCGACCGCGTGCCCGGGCTGGACGGTCAAGGACCAGATCGCGCACGTGGTGGGGCTCGAGGACTGGATGCGCACCGGGCAGCTGCCGGGCGTCCGCGTGCCCGAGTACGGGCACGTGCGCAACGAGCTGGGTCACTTCGTCGAAAAGAGCGTCGAGCTGCGGCGCGGCATGCGTGGGAGCAAGGTCGTCGACGAGCTCGAGACCGCCCTGGCCGGCCGGGTCGAGGCGCTCAGCCAACCCGAGCTCACCCTCGAGACGGTGGTGCGCAGCCCGTTCGGCCCCAAGCCGCTCGGCGAGGTGCTGCGGACCCGGACCATGGACGTCTGGACCCACGAGCAGGACATCCGGCAGGCGCTCGGGCGCCCCGGCGACCTCGACTCCGGTGCCGCCGCCGTCTTCATGGAGCTGCTCTTCGCCCACCTGCCTCGGCTGGTGGCGCGCGAGGCCGCCGTCCCGCCCGGCAACGTCGTCATCCTCGACGTCACCGGCCCGGTCCTCGGGCGAGCCGGCGTGTGGGTGGAGGACGGCGAGGAGGACGGCCGGCCACGCGGCATACCCCTGTTCTCCGGCGTGGCCCACGACGGCGACCCGAACGACGTCTTCACCACCATCACCCTGTCCACCGACGCGGTGACGCGTCGCGCCGCCGGGCGCGGCACGCTGGAGGACATCCATTACACGGTCAACGGTGACGAGGACGTCGCCCGCGCAGTTCTGGAGAACCTCGCCTTCACCCCCTGACCCGTCGCGCGAATGCTTGTTTGCGCCACGCAAGCATGTCGTGCGAGGATAGTTGCTTGTGACAAGCAACGCCCCCTCCTCCCCCCTCGACGCCGCCACCGCGCAGCGGGTCAGCACGAACCTCGTCCGGTTCGTCAAGCTCCTCAAGGCGGCCCGGGCGCAGGCACCCCTGGTGCACCCCGAGGTCGACTCGGCCGCCTACCCGGCCCTGTTCAACCTCGCCGAGGGCGAGCGGCGGGTCTCGGCGCTGGCCGAGGCCATCCACTCCGACATCTCCACGACCAGCCGACAGGTCAGCACCCTGGCCGGCCACGGCCTGCTGGAGAAGCTGGCCGACCCCGAGGACGGCCGCGCCCAGGTGGTGCGCCTCACCGCCGCCGGGCAGGAGCTGGTCGCCACGATCCACCAGCAGGGCGCCACGTGGTTCCAGGGACTGCTGGAGGGCTGGACCGCGCAGGAGGCGAGCGACTTCGCCGCCGGGCTCGAACACTTCACCGCCGCGCTCGAGGACTCGCTCGCCGCCCGGGCGCGGCGAGCGCCGTCCCACTGAAATCCGACCTTCCCTCCCGACCAGAGAGCTTCACGCATGGCCACCGCCGCAACCGCACGACCCGACGGGTCGATGACCCACCGCCAGATCCTGACGATCCTCATCGGCCTGATGATGGGCATGTTCCTCGCCGCCCTCGACCAGACCATCGTCGCCACCGCGATCCGCACCATCGCCGACGACCTCAAGGGCCTCGACCAGCAGGCGTGGGCGACCACCGCCTACCTCATCACCTCGACGATCGTCACCCCCCTCTACGGCAAGCTGTCCGACATCTACGGCCGCAAGAAGTTCTTCCTCGCGGCGATCTCGATCTTCGTGGTCGGGTCGATGCTGTGCACGCTGTCCCAGTCGATGCTCCAGCTGGCGTTCTACCGCGCATTCCAGGGTCTCGGCGCGGGCGGGCTGTTCGCCCTCGCGCTGGCGATCATCGGCGACATCGTGGCGCCTCGGGAGCGCGCCAAGTACCAGGGCTACTTCCTCGCCGTGTTCGGCACCTCCTCGGTGCTCGGCCCGGTGATCGGGGGCTTCCTGGCCGGCCAGAGCAGCATCCTCGGCATCGACGGCTGGCGCTGGGTCTTCCTCGTCAACGTGCCGATCGGGATCGTGGCCCTGCTCGTCGTGGGCCGCACCCTGCACCTGCACCACACCCGCCTCGACCACCGG
>JAICSZ010000215.1 GCA_025936615.1 Pedococcus sp.
GCACCCGGCATACGGACAGATATCCTCGGTGCCGCCCCCAAACCTGAAGGAGTCCCTCGTGGCCCTGCGCATGTCGACCCTGTTCCTGCGGACCCTTCGCGAGGACCCGGCCGATGCCGAGCTGCCCAGCCACAAGCTGTTGGTGCGCGCCGGGTACATCCGCAGGGTCAGCCCGGGCATCTACACCTGGCTGCCGCTTGGCCTGAAGGTGCTCCGGCGCGTCGAGGCCATCGTGCGCGAGGAGATGGACGCGATCGGCGCGCAGGAGCTGCTGTTCCCGGCGCTGTTGCCCAGGGAGCCGTTCGACGCCACCGGGCGGTGGGAGGAGTACGGCCCCAACATCTTCCGGCTCCAGGACCGCAAGGCGGTCGACTACCTGCTCGGGCCGACGCACGAGGAGATGTTCACCCTCACGGTGAAGGACATGTTCTCCTCCTACAAGGACCTCCCGCTGGCGCTCTACCAGATCCAGACGAAGTACCGCGACGAGGCGCGGCCCCGAGCCGGGCTGCTGCGTGGGCGCGAGTTCGTCATGAAGGACAGCTACTCCTTCGACCTCGACGAGGCGGGCCTCGACAAGGCCTACCAGCTGCACCGCGACGCCTACATCCGGATCTTCGACCGGCTCGGCTTCCACTACGTGATCGTCCAGGCCATGGCTGGTGCGATGGGCGGGTCGAAGAGCGAGGAGTTCCTCGCCACCGCCGAGAACGGCGAGGACACCTACGTGCGGTGCGCCAACTGCGGCTTTGCCGCGAACGTCGAGGCCGTGCGGGTGCCGGTCCCCGACGCGGTGTCGTATGCCGGTGTGCCGGCCGCCCATGCGGAGCAGACTCCCGACACCCCCACCATCCAGACGCTGGTGGACCACCTCAACGCGCACTTCGCGCGCGAGGACCGGCCGTGGCGCGCGTCGGACACCCTGAAGAACGTGCTCGTCATGCTGGTGCACCCCGACGGCACCCGTGAGCCGCTGGCCATCGGTGTGCCGGGGGACCGGGAGATCGACGAGAAGCGGCTGGGTGCGCAGCTCGAGCCCGCGGCCGTGGAGGCCTTTGACGAGAAGGACTTCGCTGCGAACCCTGCCCTGGTGAAGGGGTACATCGGGCCGGGCGCACTCGGGTCCGAGTCGGCGTCGAAGGTGCGGTACCTGCTCGACCCGCGCATCGTCGAGGGCACCCGCTGGGTGACCGGGGCCGACGAGGCGGGCAAGCACGTGGTCGACCTCGTGGCAGGTCGCGACTTCACCGCCGACGGCACGATCGAGGCGGCCGAGGTGCGCGCCGGTGACGCGTGCCCGTCGTGCGGTCACGACCTCGAGTCGGCCCGCGGCATCGAGATGGGGCACATCTTCCAGCTGGGCCGCAAGTACGCCGAGGCCCTCGACCTCAAGGTGCTCGACCAGAACGGCAAGCTCCAGACGGTCATCATGGGCTCCTACGGCGTCGGGGTGTCGCGCGCGGTGGCCTGCGTCGCGGAGGGCAACCACGACGAGCTGGGCCTGGTCTGGCCGCGGGAGATCAGCCCCGTGGACGTGCACCTGGTGGCGACCGGCAAGGACGACGAGGTGTTCGCGGCCGGCGAGGAGATCACGAGGTCCCTCGAGGCGGAGGGGATCTCGGTGCTCTACGACGACCGCAAGGGCGTCAGCCCCGGGGTGAAGTTCAAGGACTCCGAGCTCATCGGCGTGCCGACGATCGTGGTGGTCGGGCGCGGGCTCGCCGACGGCAAGGTCGAGGTCAAGGACCGGCGTACGGGGGAGCGGCGCGAGGTGCCGGTCGGCGACGTCGTGGCCGAGGTCGCCCGCGAGGTCCGCGGCACGCAGTCCGCATGACGGTGGCTCGGACCCCCGGCGCCGTCATGTTCGGGCTCGAGGAGGTGCGCGGTGGCGTCCCGCCCTGCTGACACGCCCATCGAGGCCGTGATCTTCGACTGGGGCGGCACGCTCACGCCCTGGCACGTGGTGGACGTCCCGGAGCAGTGGCGGGTGTTCGCCCGCGAGGTGCACGGCATCCCCATCGACTCACCGGAGGTGCCCCAGGAGGATCTCGACGCGGCCGCAGAGCTGGCGACCCGCATCCTCGCCGCCGAGGAGCGCGCCTGGAAGCGGGGTCGCGACGACCACTCGAGCGCCGCCATGGCCGCGATCCTCGAAGAGGCCGGCGTCGATCCGGCGCACGACCGGCACCACCTGGCCCTCGCGGCATACCGGGGGTTCTGGGAGCCGCACACCTTCACCGACCCCCAGGTGCTACCGCTGTGGGAAGGGCTGCGCGACAGGGGGATTCGCGTCGGTGTCCTGTCCAACACGATCTGGACGCGCGCCTACCACCGAGGCATCTTCGAGCGCGACGGCGTGCTCGACCTGGTCGACGGCGACGTGTACTCCTCGGAGATCGACCACGTCAAGCCTCACCCGGAGGCGTTCCACGCGGCCTGCCGGGCCGTCGACGTGGAGCCCGAGGCGGCGGTCTACGTCGGTGACCGGCTGTTCGAGGACGTCTACGGCCCGCAGGAGGTCGGCATGCGCGCCATCTGGATCCCGCACTCCGAGATCCCCGAGAGCCAGCGCGTCGCCGTCGACGTGACCCCGGACGCCGAGGCCCACGAGCTGCTCGACGTGCTGGCCATCGTCGACCGCTGGCTCGCGGAGGGCTGAGTGCCCGACCTCGACGTCGTCGCGTTGATGGCCGTGGCGGGGTTCGCGGCGGGGTGGGTGGACGCGGTCGTCGGTGGCGGCGGCCTCGTGCAGCTGCCCGCACTCCTGCTCGGCTTCCCGGGCGCCAGCCCCGCGCAGATCCTCGCGACGAACAAGATCGCCGGGATCGCCGGCACTGCCAGCAGCTCCATCACCTACTGGCGCCGCGTGCGACCGGACCTGCGCACCGCCGTGCCGATGGCGGTCGTCGCCTACTTCGGTGCGATCGGTGGCGCCCTCATCGGGCTGCACATCCCCAAGTCGGCGTTCAACCCGATCATCCTCGTCATGCTCGTGGTCGTCGGCGCCTACACCGTCGCCCGGCCCTCGATGGGCACGCAGACCGCGCTGCGCTTCGACGGCCACCGCCACACCCTCGTCGCCATGGTCACCGGGTTCCTCATCGGCGTCTACGACGGAGCGCTCGGGCCCGGCACTGGCTCCTTCCTCGTCTTCGCGCTGGTCGGCCTGATGGGCTACGCCTTCCTCGAGGCCAGCGCCAAGGCGAAGATCGCCAACTTCGCGACCAACCTCGGTGCCCTCACCGTCTTCGCCCCTGGCGGCCACGTGATGTGGGGCATCGGGCTCGTCATGGCGGCGGCCAACCTGCTCGGCGGGTACACGGGTGCCCGCACGGCCGTGGCCAGGGGCAGCCGGTTCGTCCGCGTCGTCTTCGTGCTCGTGCTGGTCGCGTTCATCATCCGCATCGGCGGGAGCGTGCTCGGCCTCTGGTCCTGAGCCAGAGGCACCCGACGCGGCGGGAGCCGCGAGACGGGCCGGGCTGGCGTGTAGGGCCGCGCCGCGCCGGGCAGGGTGGTGGGCGTGAGTGAGCTGCGCTTCGTCGTCCAGCACCACCGCGCCAGCAGCGACCACTACGACCTGCGGTTCGAGGTCGACGGCGTGCTGGTGAGCTGGGCAGTCCCCAAGGGTCCGACGCTCGACCCGGACGTGCGCCGCAGCGCGTTCAAGGTGCCCGACCACCCCATGGAGTACCTCGACTTCGAAGGAGTCATCGCCGAGGGCCAGTACGGCGCCGGTGACGTCGTCGTCTGGGACATCGGCACCTGGCGTCCGCACGGCACCGACGACCCCGCGGCCACCATCGCCGACGGCAACCTGCACGCCGACGTGTTCGGCCACAAGCTGCGCGGGCGCCTCGTCCTCGTCCGACGTGGCGGAGCCGACAGCAACGCCTGGCTGCTCCTGCACAAGCACGACAAGGAGGCCGAGGCGGGCTGGCGCCCGGAGGACCACCCGCTGTCGGTGCTCAGCGGGCGCAGCAGCGACCAGGTGCGTGTTGACCCCGACCGGGAGTGGCGCTCCGACCTCCCCGCCGCGGAGGCCAGCGTGCAGCTGCGCCCGCGGCAGGTCACCGACGACGAGCTCGCTGCCCTCGACGGCCTGGGCAGGAGCGGCACCTGGGAGGTGTTCGGCCGACGGCTCAAGGTCACCAACCTCGACAAGGATCTCTTCCCGGCGACGGACGACGGCGCCCCGAAGACCAAGCGGGATCTGCTGCGCTACACCGCGCACGTGGCCCCGACCGTGGTGCCCTACCTGACCGGCCGGGCGCTCAACATGCACCGCTACCCAGACGGCGCAGGCCGGAAAGGGTTCTGGCACAAGGAGCGTCCGGACCATGCGCCCGACTGGGTGGACGGCTGGGACAACCCCGACGCCGACCCGGGCGAGACCCAGACCTACGTCGTGGCGAACGAGCCCGCCACGCTCGTCTGGGCCGCCAACTTCGGGGCGCTGGAGTGGCACGCGTGGACCTCGCGGACCGACCACCCCGACCACCCGACCTACGCGCTCATCGACATCGACCCCGGCGAGCAGACCGGCTGGGAGGACGTGCTGGTCCTGGCGCGCCTGCACCGCACCGCCTTCGAGCACCTGGGCGTGACCGCCCGGGCCAAGGTGACCGGGCGGCGCGGCATCCAGGTGTGGGTGCCGATCCGGCCCGGGCCGAGCTTCGACGAGACGCGGGCGTGGGTCGAGACGCTGTCCAGGACGGTGGGCAAGGCGGTCCCCGAGCTGGTCAGCTGGAAGTGGCAGA
>JAICSZ010000013.1 GCA_025936615.1 Pedococcus sp.
CTCCCAGAAGTCCGGCATCAGCCGCGGGTGCGGGTACGACGACAGTCCCTGGCCCACGCCGTGCTGCACCTCTTGGCGGAAGCGGGACAGCTGGGTCTCGGTGAGCCGGCCCTCGAGGAACGCGCGGGCGTAGATGCCCGGCGACGCGTGGCCCTGGAAGTAGACCTGGTCGCCGCCTCCGGGGTGGTCGTGGCCGCGGAAGAAGTGGTTGAAGCCGACCTCGTAGAGGGACGCCGAGGACTGGTACGTCGCGATGTGCCCACCCACCTCGAGGCCCTTGCGGTTCGCTGTGGAGACCATCACCGCGGCGTTCCAGCGCAGGAAGGCGCGGATCCGGCGCTCGATGTGCTCGTCTCCGGGGAACCACGGCTCGCGCTCGGGAGCGATCGTGTTGATGTAGTCGGTGCTGCGCAGGGCGGGGACGCCGACGCTCTGCTCACGGGCCCGTTCCAGCAGCCGCAGCATCAGGTAGCGGGCGCGGCTGCGCCCGCGCTCGTCCACCATGGCGTCGAACGAGTCGAGCCACTCGACGGTCTCGTCGGGGTCGATGTCGGGAAGCTGGGTGGGGAGCCCCTCGTGGATGACCGGCGGACGTCCTGAGGACCTGCCGGGGGACTGCTGAGAACCTGTGGCCACGATTCCTCTGCTCTCGTGCTCGAAGTGCCCGAACAGTGCCCGCTCGGCGGCCCGAACGGTTGCCCGGTTGACGACACTGCGTCGGGGCGGCCCCGGGTCTCGGGATCGTCCCTCCTCCTTCATCGTGTCACGCCCCGGGCCGACGCGAAATCCACCCTTCGCAGTTCCGGTCGGGACCGCTGCCCCGGGCGGGGTCGGACGTGCCAGGATCCTGGTGTGCCCGTGACCCAGTACCTCACAGCCGCCACCCTCGACGGCTTCATCGCGGACGAGGACAACTCGCTCGGCTGGCTCTTCACAGTGCCGCAGGGGGAGGGCTCCGACGAGCGGTGGGCCACCTTCATGGACGACGTGGGCGCGATGGCGATGGGCGCCACGACGTACCTGTGGTGCCTCGACCACGACAGCCTCCTGGAGAACCCGGACAAGTGGCGGGAGTACTACGCCGAGCGGCCCTGCTGGGTCTTCACGCACCGCGACCTGCCGGCGATCCCCGGCGTGGACCTGCGGTTCGTGCAGGGCGACGTCGTCCCGACGCACGCCGACATGCTCGCCGCGGCTGCCGGGAAGAACGTGTGGCTGGTCGGCGGCGGCGAGCTGGTGGGCAGCTTCCACGACGCCGGTCTCCTCGACGAGGTGCGGGTGCAGGTCGCACCGGTCACGCTCGGCGCCGGAGCGCCCGTGCTGCCGCGCCGGATCGAGGACCTCCGGCTGCGGTCGGTCCACCAGAACGGCCAGTTCGCCGAGCTCACCTACGACGTCACCGCTTCGCAGGCGAGCCGGCCCCGGGGCCCCTCAGCCGAGGGCTAGCCGGTGCCCGGCCGTAAGCAGCTCGTCCAGCAGCTCGGACGGGACGAGGTGCACCTGTCGCAGGTTGGGTGCGGTGGGGTCCCGCCGCACCCGGGACCGGTGCTGGACGGTCCTGGCGAGGTGGGCGTCGCCCCGACGCCGAGCCCCTCGATCAGCCGGATCACCGGACGGGTCTGCTTGGAGAACTCGTGGACGGGGCTGGCGGCCACCGCGAGGACCCGGCCCGGACTTGTGGGACCCGCGCCCCCACCGGTCGTCATGGCACTAGCCTGGCACCCACCTGTCGGCCTTGCGTACCGGGTCGACTTCCGATGAACTACCCGCAGCGAACCAGTGGAGCGGCGCCGGGCCCCCCGGGGCCGGCGAGGCGATGTGGAGGAGTGACGTGAGCGCGACCGCGGGTGGCCACGAAGGCACCGCCACCCAGAACGCCGGCGAGCGGCTGGGGTTGAGAACCGGGATGGTCGTCCAGGAGCTGGGCTGGGATGAGGACGTCGACGACGGCCTTCGGGTCGAGATCGAGGACACCATCGACGCCGACATGGTGGACGGGGACTACGGGAACGTCGTGGACTCCGTCGTGCTGTGGTGGCGTGACGACGACGGGGACCTGGTGGACACGCTGGTGGACTCGTTGAGCGACCTGGTCGCGGGCGGGGTGATCTGGCTGCTGACCCCCAAGGTGGGTCGTCCGAACGCCGTGGACCCGGCCGACATCGCCGAAGCCGCACCGGTCGCCGGGCTCTCCACCACCACCACGGTCGCGGTGAGCCAGGACTGGGCCGCGACCCGGCTGGTCGCGCCGAGGTCGGCGCGCTGAGCGCAGCGCTGCCCAGGTAGGGCACGGGGCCGTCACCGGCCCGTCCGACGTCACCGAGGAGGAGTCCAGATGACCGTGGAGATCGACCAGCCTGCCCCTGACTTCGAGCTGCGGGACCAGCACGGGCAGCAGGTGGCCCTCTCGTCCTTCCGGAAGGCGAAGGCGGTCGTCGTGATGTTCTACCCTTACGCGTTCAGCCGGGTGTGCACCGGCGAGCTGTGCGCCGTACGCGACAGTCTCCCGGCGTTCGAGTCCGACGCCGTGCAGCTGATCGCCGTCTCCTGCGACCCGATGCACTCCCTGCGCGCCTTCTCCGAGCAGGACGGTCTGACCTTCCCGCTGCTCTCCGACTTCTGGCCGCACGGCGAGGTGGCCAAGGAGTACGACGTGTTCAACGAGGACCGCGGGTGCGCCGACCGGTCGACGTTCATCGTGGACAAGGCCGGTGTCCTGCGCTGGACGGTGCACAACGCGATGTCGGACGCCCGCGACCTCGAGGAGCAGACCCGCGTCCTGGCCCGGGTCGCCGGCGCCTGACGGTCACCAGCGTGTGCGACCTGCTGCACCGCTGGTCGTCGCCGACGCCGAGAGGGGCCATCCGGTCAAGGAAAGTGCCCGTTGACGGCATTCCGGCCCGCGGGTCCAATGGTCGGGCGGCCTCAACGCGCGATAACGGCATAGCGCGCGGCGCGCGTTGAGGTCCTCAGTCTCGTGGGCGCAGCAGGGATACCAGGCCAGCTTCAGCGGACCCGACACCGCCCGCCACACCGCGCCCAACACCTTCGACACGAAGATGGACGCCGAAGGGTGGCTGTACAAGCAACGCGCCGACGTCACCGGCGATGACTGGACACCACCCGCCCAGAAACAGGCAAAGCAGGTGGGCACCTTTGCCGACTACGCAACCACGTGGCTCGAGATGCGCGACCTCAAGCCCCGCACCAGGGAGTTGTACCGGTCCCTACTCAGGACCCACATCACGCCCACGCTCGGCCCCATGCCGCTGCCCACCATCACCCCCATGCATGTCAAGCGCTGGTACTCGACACTTTCGACCGGACCGACAGCGAAGGCCAACGCCTACGGCCTACTCAGGACGATCCTCGGGGACGCCGTAGACGAAGACCTCATTGTCAAGAACCCTGCCCGCGTGAAGGGTGCCGGAAGCAAGAAACGGCAACGGGAGCTCCGGGTCCTGAGCATCCCTGAGTTGGACAAGATCGTCGCAGCCATCCCCGCACGGTACGAAGCCCTCGTCCTGTTGGGCGCGTGGTGCGCTATGAGGTTCGGGGAGCTTGCCGCCCTCCGCCGATGCGACCTGGACTGACCAACGGCGTTGTACACATCCGGCAAGCCGTTACCACCGTCAAGGGTGAGACCTCGTCGGCCCCCCGAAGTCCGACGCCGGCCACCGCACCGTCAGTATCCCGCCACACATCATCCCGGCGCTGAGGGAACACCTCGCCCAGCATTCCACGGCAGGGCGCGAGGGGTTGGTGTTCCCGACCGCCTCAGGACCCTGAAATCATCGGCCCTTAGGAGCCCTCAGATGCCCCCACAAGCCCCCCGGGTGCCGCGCCCGCCCTCCGGGTCTGCGGAAGTCTGGCCGGGCCTTGTGGCGGGCTGTCCTGGGCGACTACGAACTCGACGAACATGAGACGACTATCTTGCGTGAGTCCTTGCCGGACCGTGGACTCCCTCGACGATCTGCAAGCGCTGCTCGACGCGGAAGGGATCACCTCGGAGTCCTCTCAAGGGCTCAGGGTTCACCCGGCGCTGGTCGAGCTTCGGCAACAGCGCATCGCATTCGCGCGGCTCTTGACGGCGTTGCGTATCCCGACTGGTGACGCCGGGGTCGGTCGGACGCAGACGCGGGGTGGTATCCGCGGTGTGTATGGGATCGCGGGGAGTGCGTCGTGAGGCGTCGACCGCCACCCAATGGGCAGGTGCCTCCACTCCTGGACACGTTCGACTCCGCCGAGTGGTCCGGCACGCAGGCTGCTCGGTACGTGGCGTGGAAATTGGCGCGCCGCACCTATGCCGAGGTGTACGGGTGGCCCGGTGGCGCTGTCGAGGTGATCCTGCAGGAGCGCGAAGCACGCGGCCTGCGCCGCCCATCGCCGAAGCCGCGGCCCTGAGGCTGTCTTCGCGCGCGAGGAAAGTCAGACACGCCCATGACCACACCGACTCAGCAAAACTGTGCACACCTCGTCGAAAGCCGATGCGACTCGCATCACTGTGTGCTTGGAGCGGTTCGCTGCAACCCCCTGCTGCGGGGTGGCGTAAAGGACGCGTTACGCTTCGCTCCGTGAAGAAGCTTCTCGCCGCCACCGCTGCCCTGGCCGTAACCGCAGTCCCACTACTCGTCACCGCCCCAGCCGGTGCCCATCCACCCAAGGACGCCTACCGAACCTGCAAGGAACTCAACAAGCACTACCACCACGGAGTCGGCCGCGTGGGCGCCCGCGACCGCCTCAAGAAGGGCAGCAAGGCCAAGCCGGTCACGAACTGGACCCGGAACACGAGGGTTTATCACCTCAACGATGGCCGTGTTGGAACCACACCAGGCAAAGGGCAGTTCGACCTGGACCGCGACAACGACGGAATCGCCTGCGAGAAACACTGAACCGACAACACGAGAATCGAGGCTGTCCCAGATTGGGGCGGCCTCGATTCGTTGGGCTTTGACCTATCGAGGCTGGACTCGGCCTAGTGGCGCGCCAAACCGGTCCAGTCAATTAGTCTTGATGGCGCCGCCGAAGTAGGCGATCTCCTCACCGCTCACAGAATCACCGCACATACTCTCTAGGTAAAAGTCTTTGCCGACACTCGCCCTGGAAATGGAGAACTCGGCGTCCCCCGATTTCGTTGCCCCGGGGAGGACTTTGTCACCAGGATTGCTAGCGTAGTCACCGTCGACCGAAACGAAGGCCTTGTCGTCGTTGCCATTGACGGTGTGCAGATCTCCGGGACACGAAGATAGGTCGATCGGATTAGCTACGGTCGATGGCGCGCTCACCTTGTAGTGCAGGACCCAGCGAAGGTCATTGGGACGAGACACTCCACATGAACCATCACCGCAGTAGTCGTCGGTTGAGCCCCAGGGTTCAGTTCGCGTCACGTTCAGGGTCAGTTTGACTCCATTGCTCCATCGATAGGAGCCACCGTCCAACGGTGCGGCGTTCGCCATCGATTCCCCTTCCACTTCGCCGCTGCCTTCGACCGCTTTGGAGTTAGTACCGTCCGTGCCACCGTTGGCGAGGCACTCGGTCCATTGTTGCTGCCCACCCTCGATATCGGTTTTACAGTCGGCACCGGAGTATTGTAAGTCGTCCACGCCGTCGCCGTTGTCATCCGTGATGTCATCAGGCGACCCCTCCACTGTGCCGGTTCCATCGGAACTGCTGCTGTCGCTGCTTGCGCTCGTGTCGCCGAAGATTCCGCCAAGTGCCGAACTCACGCGCTGGGCGGACGCGTATGCCCCGACCCCGCCGATGAGGTAAGGCAAGATCAGCGCGATGACAACAAACGGAGCAGCGTGCCCTTGGCGAGTACCGAGGTAGCCGACCGCGGCGAGCGCGATCAGAATGGCTGAGAGCGTTAGCAGTACCGTTGCGAACGGCGATGAGACCCAGCGAATGATGCAGAACTCAGTTACCAGGGCCAGTACGGCGAGTGCCGTTCCTATCGCGGGCCAGAGGAAAGCGCGCCGGTCACGCCCGGCTTGCGTTTGCTCGGGCGGTTCTGCGACTGTGTCGGTGGTGGTCATTGGGGCCTCCCGTGTGTCACCGGCGAGTCCCCTGCGGCGCTCTGCCCGATCAAGCCATGCTCTCAGCGACTCGGCAGCTTGGGGCGAGATCGGCTAATCAGAGGACTGAGGCAAGGGGCGTTTGAACTGGTGCGCCCCGAGCGCGAAGGGCTCAGCGGAGCAATCGCGTCGGCATTCGGCTGCGGTTCGGCGAACGTGTCCCTACCCTGTCGAGCGTGAGTGACAGTGGCGATGAGAAGCAGTCCTGGACGAAAGTGTGTGCGCGCTGCAGTGTCCACAGTCAGACCGCTGGTGATTTTTGCCCGAACTGCGGCAAGGCTTATGGCAGCGGGAAGGGGTCTGGCCAGATCAAATGGGTTGCTGGTGCGATCGTCGTCTTGCTCGTGTGCGGTGTGGCAGCAGGCATTGTCACCAAGATCAGCCACGACAAGCAGGTGACGGCTGAACAGGTCGCCTCGGCCCGGAATGCGGCGAACGCTCGCACACGGGCGAGGGACGCGGCGCAGGCACGCGCTGAAGCGGCGGCAGCGAAGAAGTCCGCGGATCAGGCCAAGAGGGCCCAACGCCACTACCTCGTGACGCAACTGCAAAGCTCGGTAACGAAGGACGCCAGAAAGAGCGTGGACGCCGGCGTGCTTGACGGCCCTATCCTCAACACCCAATGCACTCCGCTTGGCGGAGGCTCGACCGACGACCTGACCGCTCTGACCGGGACCTTCGAGTGTTTGGCCGTCGATAAGAAGAACAACGATGGCACCGTGGAGGGCTATGCCTACTCGTCGACAGTGAACTGGACGGATAACAGTTACACCTGGCATCTAGGGCGCTAACCGCTGCACTTCCACAACTTTCTTATGTTGTCATCGTCGAGGCGCCGGAGGTGGTTGTGCGCTGGACGTTTCGTCCGCACGTACCCTTTCCCATCGATCGGCGTCGTTTCGGCGCCAGGAGTCGGGCTCGAGCCAATCGTGGCCACCAACGGCCAGTCAAGCGGACCTCACGTCTCTCGTGCATCGGGCGGCCGCCTCTGAAGCAAGGGTGGCGGCCCCGCCTACACGGGATGGGGGGCGCCCGGGGCGGGGCCTTCGCACACGTCGGGGGGGCGCGTGCGCCACACCGCCAATGTTGCCACCTGCCAATCATCGGCCGGAATAGGCCCGACTCAACCGACCACTTCGTGGGCTGTTGACGGTTCAAACATATGGAGTAACGTCTGACGCAAGGTTGGGGCAGCGGGGTCATCCGGGGGGGTGACATCAACCCGCTGAAACGGAACCATCCCACCGGGCAGCGACCGCCGGGGGGTGGTTCCGTCTACCACGAGACGACGAGTTAGGCGGACTGGCCCCCTTACTTGGGAGCACGGAGACCAGTCCTACATGGCCGGAAACCGACCTTACCGGTCCCCGGGCACGTTCCGCCGACGCTACCCGTCAACCGTCGATCGGTGTGACGCTTTCCCCCACATCGACCCGCGCCGACGAGCACCGCGCTACCGCCCATCGAATGGCCCTCTTGGCACGAGGCCACCCGACCAACCGTCATCTTGACGGAGAGCCAACGAGTGCCTATCACGTGTACCTAAGATGCACATATGTTGCACGTCGACCGAGCGACTGAGGCAATGTGGCGTGTGACCTGCGGTTATGCGGTGGGCGCAGCAGGGATCGAACCTGCGACCACCTCCTTGTAAGGGAGGTGCTCTACCGCTGAGCTATGCGCCCCGGCCATCGCGGACGGCGGGCGCCCTCGAAGCGCGGGTCAGCCTACGCGAGCCGGTGATCGGCCGACAAAACCGCGGCCCGGCGGAGATGAGCACAACGACCGCTGGCGTCTCGGGTCACCAGCGGTCGTTGCAGAGACTATTCAACTACCTGGACGTGCCTTTTGTCAGATCCTGGGGCAAAATTTGGCGAACCTTTACCTGGCAGGGCGGGTTTCTCGGCCGAACGCTCACGTCGGACGGTCACCCTGCCGATACTGGGGTGGGAGCGCTGCTCCCGACAGCCGCACCGGCGCCGGGCTCGGCGGTGCCGTGGCTCCTGCCTCGCGCCCCCGTGTCGAGGCCGGGCCTGCTACGCCCCCGTACCCGGGTGGGGGCGTCGCACTGTCGGGCACCTGCGGCGGGCCGGTCACGGACCTCTAGGCTTCCCCGATGAGTAGCGTGCACCTCGCGGACGTCACCGCCCTGCTCGACGGCTGGTACGACCCTGCGTGGGCCGCGGACTGGGACGCCGTCGGCCTGGTCTGCGGCGACCCCCGGCAGGTCGTGGACCGGGTGCTGTTCGCCGTGGACCCCGCCCCGGCGGTCGTCGCCGAGGCGGTCGAGTGGGGCGCCGACCTGGTCGTCTGCCATCACCCGCTGCTGCTGAGCCCGGTGCACGGCGTGGCCGCGACCACCCCCAAGGGTCGCATCGTGCACGAGCTGCTGGCCGCCGGGACCGCGTTGCTGACCGCGCACACCAACGCCGACGTGCCGGCGGACGGGGTCAACGAGTCGCTGGCCCGGGCGGTGGGCGTCGTCGACCCCCGGGTCGTGGTCGACACGAGTGACGGCGACACTGACAGGAACGGTGACAGCGAGTGGGACAAGCTGGTCACCTTCGTGCCCCACGAGCACGCGGACGCCGTACGCCGGGCGGTCACCGATGCGGGTGCCGGGGCGATCGGGGACTACGACCAGTGCACCTTCACCTCGGTGGGGGAGGGCAGGTTCCGGCCACGCGACGGCGCCGAGCCGGTCATCGGGGAGGTCGGCGAGCTCGAGGTGGTGCTGGAGTCGCGGATCGAGACGGTGTTCCCGCGACGGCTCAGACGCCAGGTGGTCGGGGCGCTGCTCTCGGCGCACCCCTACGAGGAGGTGGCGTACGACGTCGTGGAGCTCGCCCCACCGACCGGCCCGCGACCCCCCGCCCGGGGCCACGGACGGATCGGAGAGCTCGAGGCGCCGATGTCGTTGCGCGGCTTCGCCGAGCGGGTCCGCCGCGTCCTGCCGGCCACCGCGCACGGCGTACGCGTCTCCGGTGACCCGGACCGCACCGTCGGGACCGTCGTCGTGGGCAGCGGAGCAGGCGACTTCATGCTCGACGACGTCCTGGGCACCGACGCCGACGTCTACCTGACCTCCGACCTCCGGCACCACCGGGCCGCGGAGTTCCGCGAGCACGACGGGCCGGCGCTCGTGGACGTCGCCCACTGGGCTGCCGAGTGGACCTGGCTGCCGGTCGTGGAACGGAAGTTGCGCGACGCCCTCCTGGAGCGGGGCGCTACGGTGGATACCCGGGTGAGCGCCGTGGTGACCGACCCGTGGACCTTCCGGATCGACTAGCCGCGACCGCCTACACATGGCCGACAGAGGGCCGACAGAAGGCCGACAGAAGGCCGACACACACGAGGGAGCACCCGCTGAAAGCCGACGCCTTCGCGCAGCTCACGCTGCTCGACGTCCAGGAGCTCGACGCCCGGATCGACCAGCTGCGACACCGCCTGGCGACCTTGCCCGAGACCGAGGAGCTCGCCGCTCTCGCCGCCGAACGCGCCCAGGTCGACGGGCGGGTCCGCGACCTGCAGATCGAGATCGACGACCTCACCCGCGAGCAGAAGAAGGCCGACGCCGACGTCGAGCAGGTCAAGGCGAGACGGGTGCGGGACCAGGACCGGATGGACCGCGGCCTGGTGTCCAACCCCAAGGACCTCGAGCGCATGCAGCAGGAGCTGGTCTCCCTGGCCCGCCGCATCTCCGAGCTCGAGGACACCGAGCTCGAGGTGATGGAGCGGCTGGAGTCGGCCCAGACCGACCAGACGCGCCTGCACGCACGGCTGACCGAGATCGACGCCCTGGCGGCCGCGCTGACCGAGAGTCGCGACGCCAAGGCGGGCGAGGCCACCGGCCAGATGGCCGTCGCGACCGACGAGCGCACGCTCACCGCCCAGGGCCTGCCGGCCGACCTGCTCACGCTCTACGAGAAGATCCGCGCGCAGAAGGGAGGCGTCGGCGCGGCCGCCCTCGTGCGGCGCCGGTGCACCGGGTGCAGCCTGGACCTCACCGCGGCCGACCTCGGTGCGATCGCGAAGGCGTCCCCCGACGAGGTGCTGCGCTGCGAGGAGTGCAACCGGATCCTGGTGCGCACCGCGGAGTCCGGCGTCTGATGGCCGAGCACCGATCCGTGCTGATCGAGGCGGACGGCGGGTCGCGCGGCAACCCGGGCCCGGCCGCGTTCGGGGCGGTCCTGTTCGATGCCGGCACCCGCGAGGTGATCGCCGAGCGCGCCGACTGCATCGGACGGGCCACGAACAACGTGGCCGAGTACCAGGGCCTGATCGCGGGCCTCGAGCTGTACCACGAGCACACCCCCGATGCGGACCTCGAGGTGCGGATGGACTCGAAGCTGGTCGTCGAGCAGATGTCCGGCCGCTGGAAGGTCAAGCACCCCGGCATGGTGCCGCTGGCGTCCCGGGCCCACGCGCTCGCGCCGTTCGGGACGACGTACACCTGGATCCCGCGCGAGCAGAACAAGCACGCCGACCGGATCCTCAACGAGGCCCTCGACGCACAGGCCGGCAGGCCACCGAAGCGACCGGTCCCGGCCGCCAACGACGACGGCGTCCCCGTGCGGGCGGAGCAGCGGACGCGGTCGGGCGGCTGGTCGGCCCCGGGCGTTGCCACCACGTTGGTGCTGGTGCGGCACGGTGCCACCGCGCACACCGTGGACAAGCGGTTCTCCGGGGGGCTGGGCGGCAGCAACCCCGGCCTGTCCGACGAGGGTCGCGACCAGGTCCGGGCCACGGCGGACTGGCTCTCGCCGCTCGGCGAGGACATCGACGTGGTGGTGTCCTCGCCGGTGCGCCGTACCCACGAGTCGGCGGAGATCATCGGTGCCCGCCTCGGCAAGGCGGTCCGCACGGAGGACGGCCTGGCGGAGATGGAGTTCGGTTCCTGGGACGGGCTGACCTTCGCCGAGCTGCGCGAGCGGCACCCCGACGAGCTGGACGCGTGGCTCGGGTCGCTGGACCAGCCCGCCGGCGGCGGCGAGTCGTTCCGTGTCGTGGAGCAGCGGGTGCTCGCCAGCCTCGAGCGGCTGCTGGCGGAGTTCGTCGGGCGCACCGTCCTGGTGGTCAGCCACGTCACGCCGATCAAGGTGCTCGTCGCCCGGGCGATCGGGGCGCCGCTGGACTCGGTGCACCGAATGGAGATGGCCCCCGCGTCGGTGAGCGTGCTGTCCTTCTTCGACGACGGCCGTGCGGTGCTGAGGATGTTCAACGCCCGCCCGACCGGGGCCTACACGGACCGCTGAGGCCGCTGAGCCGTCTCAGCCGCAGCCTCAGAGCGCGTCGACGACGACGTCGAGCCGGGCACCGTGCCGGCCGGCCGGCCCGTCCTCCACCTTCCAGCCGAGCGAGCCGAGATGGTCGGCGAAGCGCGCCGGGCTCGTCGGGGCGGCTCCGTCCTCCAGCAGCGACCGGACCAGGCGGCCCTTGGTGGCCTTGTTGAGGTGCGAGACCACCGTCCGCTCGCCGGGTCGCCCGGGGCCCGTCGCCGGGCTCACCTCGTGCAGCACCCGCACGGTCACCACCCGCCGGGCCAGGTCGGGAGCGGGGCGCCAGAACGACGTGTACGTCGACGAGCGGAGGTCGACGACCAGCCCTCGCCCGGCGGCCTCACGCACGGTCGCGTCGAGCCGGCGGCTCCAGTACGTCGAGACGGTGCCGATGCCCGGCAGGGAGACGCCGCCCGAGAGCCGGTACGCCGGGATCCGGTCGGCGAGGCGCAGCAGCCCGAAGAGGCCGGACGTGACAGCCAGCCAGGACGTCGCGCGACGACGCGCGGCGCTGTCCAGCGACGCCACGTCGAGGGCCTCGTAGAGCACTCCGCTGTAGACGAGGTCGGCACGCCCCGTCGGTGCGTCGAGGAGCCGGGCGTCGGCGGCCACCTCGTCGAGCTGGGTGCTGCCGAGGCCGAGCACCTTCGCGGCGACGGCAGGCCGGTCCGTCGTACACAGGTCGACCAAGGACTGCAGCACGGCCGCGCGATGCGGCTCCAGCGCGGGGAAGCTCAGCGACGCGAGTCCGAGCGGGCGGCCCCGCCGCGGTGACCGCTTCCCTTCGGACGGGGGCAGGAGGACGAGCATCGGGTCACCCTATGCTGGCCGCAGCCGACCAGGTGGAGGGTGAGGGCTCGTGCCGAGACGAGTGGTGAAGGTCCATCATGCCGACGGCGCCACGCTGCAAGAAGGCGTCGCGGTGGTCCAGCGCGAGCTCGAACTGACACCGGAGTTCTCCGAGATCGTCGAGCGTGCGGCGCGGCAGGCGGCGGGCAGCCCCCGGCTTCCGGAGCTCGACCGCACCGACATCCCGTTCGTCACCATCGACCCTCCGACGTCGCTGGACCTCGACCAGGCGCTGCACATCGAGCGCGACGGCAGCGGATTCGTGGTCCACTACGCCATCGCCGACGTGGCGGCGTTCGTCTCGCCGGGCGACCCCGTCGACGAGGAGGCGAACCGCCGTGGCGAGACCCTGTACGGCGCCGACTCCACGATCCCGCTGCACCCGCTCGTGCTGTCCGAGGGTGCGGCATCCCTCCTTCCGGAGACGATCCGCCCGGCGCTGCTGTGGACGATCAAGGTGGACGCCGAGGGCGAGGGCACCGACGTGCAGGTCGAGCGCGCCCTGGTGCGCAGCCGGGCGAAGCTCGACTACGAGAGCGTGCAGCAGCAGGTCGACGCCGACACCGCGGACGAGATGATCGGCCTGTTCGGCGAGGTCGGTGAGCTGCGCAAGAAGCGCGAGGCCGCCCGTGGCGGCGTCTCGCTGCCGCTGCCCGAGCAGGAGATCGAGGTCGAGGGCGACACCTGGACGCTGAGCTTCCGCCGGATGCTGCCGGTGGAGGAGTGGAACGCGCAGATCTCCCTGCTGACCGGGATGGCCGCCGCCTCCCTGATGGTCTATGCCCGCGTCGGCCTGCTGCGCACCCTGCCCCCGCCGGAGAACAAGGACGTCCAGCGGCTGCACCGGACCGCGAAGGCGCTCGGGATCGAGTGGCCGGCCGAGCTGCTCTACCCCGACTTCATCCGGTCCCTGGATCCGGGGCTGCCGAACCACGCGGCCATGGTCGTGGCCTGCACCCGACTGCTGCGCGGCTCCGGATACGTCGGCTTCAACGGCGAGACCCCTGAGCAGCCCGAGCACGCGGCGCTGGCCTCCGAGTACGCCCACGTCACCGCGCCGCTGCGCAGGCTGGCCGACCGGTACGCCGGTGAGGTCTGCGTGGCCCTGTGTGCCGGCGAGGAGGTTCCGACGTGGGTGCTCGAGAAGCTCGACGTGCTGCCCAAGACCATGCAGGCCGCCGACCACAAGGCGCACCAGTACGAGAACGCCGTACTCGCCCTGGTGGAGGCCGCCGTGCTCCATCCCCACGTCGGTGAGGAGTTCTCCGGCGTGGTGGTCCAGGTCGACGAGGACGACCCGAAGCACGGCGACCTCGTGGTGCAGCAACCGGCCATCGAGTGCCATGTCAGCTCGACCTCGGACCTGCCGCTCGGCACCGACGTGCGGGCCCGCCTGGTCGAGGCGGAGGTGCGCACCCGCACCGTGCGCTTCGAGCTCTGAGGCCGGCGAGCGGCCGAAGGCTGCGCGACCCGACCGCCGGCCTCTACACTGCACTCGGATGAGCCGGCCGGGCGGCCGCGGCGAGGCAGCTCGTCGAGGAAGGTCCGGGCTCCACAGGGCAAGGTGGTGGGCAACACCCACCCGGGGTGACCCGCGGGACAGTGCCACAGAAAAGAGACCGCCGTGCTCGCCGGCTCCGGCCGGCAGGACGGCAAGGGTGAAACGGTGGTGTAAGAGACCACCAGCGCTCCGGGTGACCGGAGCGGCTGGGCAAACCCCACCTGGAGCAAGGTCAAGAAGGGGGCCCGGGGAGACCCGAGCGCCTGCGCGAGCGTTCGAGGGCGGCCCGCCCGAGCTCGCGGGTAGACCGCACGAGGCTGTCGGCAACGGCAG